>DYOJ01000006.1 GCA_020720705.1 Acetofilamentum sp. | reverse complement strand
TTTTGAGTAATACGGAATTGTGTTTGTAAATCGAAACTAAATTGTAATCGTGCTGTATCTGAATGACATGTCCGGTCTCAATACTCCACGAATCATTAATAACAGTTCCGGGAAGTATGGATACTATGGCGGCATCGTCTCTGTCCGGGACGATATCTACGGCAAAATGGTTTAATTTAATATCGAATTTTCCGGTAATAATTCCGCGTAAGGGAACCGTAAAATGAAGATTTTTCAGATTTACTTTTCCTGTTCCGTTCTCAATCACAGATAAGCTCTGTGATTCACTGACTTCAATTTGCATGCGTAAAATTGAATCTAAATCCGATTTGTCAAAATCATACTGGTAAGCTGCTGACAGACTATCTTTTGATGAGTCGGAAAAGGTTACGGTATCATTCGGAATTTTTCCTTGCAAAATACTTTTGACGGTATAAACATAGTGTTCCTGAGCCGAAATTTTTTGACGCAGTGAATCAATCGAAACTGCATTCGCCAAAATTTGACGATGGTGTTCCGTGTTTTCTTTGGCTGGTATTAAGACATTTAACGGTGTGTAAATCAATATTATGATTATTAGAATAGTCAATAATACAGCCAATCCGCCGAGGTATGAAAAAAAACTGAACTTTGTCAATTTTAGTGTACGAATTTCTTGCAAAGTTTCATCGTCAAAAACTGAAATCCTGTAGCGATTTACAGATGTCTTATTTTTTTTTTCTTTTGCCATGTTCTATTTAAAAATCGGATACAAATGTAATAAACTTTTGTCATATTTTTGCCGGCAAAGTGCTTATGTATGAAAAATATTCTTCAAAACCGGCTATCTTAGTTGGTTTTTGTTCAAAAAGACCAAAAACTGCGGAGCCACTGCCGGACATTGACGCATAAACAGCTCCGGAATCGTATAGCTTTTGCTTAATTTCGGCAATCTCCGGGTAAGCAACGAATATCCCTTTTTCAAATACGTTAAAAACCGTAGATTTCCACTCGCTTATCGGTAAGTTTTTCAAGAGTCTAAGGTCGAACGAAGGTAAGTTCGGCACGATATCGGCATACGCTAAGGCTGTTGATACCGAGATGTTCGGTTTAACAAGATAAATCCATAAATGATTCAATTCTAAGTCAATCGCATTAAGTTCGTTGCCTTTACCGGTGGCATAAGCAGGGATGTTGTCTATAAAAAATGCGCAATCGCTGCCTAATTGTTCCGCATATTGTTTCAATTTTTCTGATGTTAAATTCAAATCAAAATATTGGTTCAGCAATTTTAACATAAATGCAGCATCTGCAGAACCTCCGCCCAAACCGGCACCAAACGGTATGTTTTTATGCAAAAATATTTTTAAGTTTGAAATATTAAAATCGTTTTGAATCAGTTTGTAAGCCCTGAAAACTAAATTATTTTCAGGTAAAGTATCTACGTTTATTCCGGTTTGTGCGAATTTGGTTTTTGATTTTGATTCTGTGATTTCCAATACATCGGTAAGCGATAGGGGATAAAAAACGGTTTCGATATTGTGATACCCGTCCGGACGTTTCTCTGTTACATACAATCCGATATTTATTTTTGCATTTGGGAATACGAGCATAATTTCGATTTTTTTTGATGGTGAATTATTCAAATAATTCGACAATTTCTTTCATTGAAAATGCGGCTATCGGGTTGTTTTCCGTGATGAAAGTATCTGAAAGTATTTGCTTATTTTCTTGTAATTGACGGATTTTTTCTTCCACAGTTTTTCTTGTAATGAAACGATAAACCATTACATTCTTATTCTGACCGATACGGTGTGCTCGGTTTACGGCTTGCGCTTCAACAGCCGGATTCCACCATGGGTCGAGAATAAACACATAATCAGCTTCGGTTAAATTTAATCCTGTGCCCCCGGCTTTTATCGAAATCAAAAACAAGCGAACCTCCGGGTTTTGCCTGAAACGTTCCACCGCCGCCGCCCTGTCTGACGTTGCGCCCGTAAGCATGGCATAAGGATATTCGTTTTTGTTAAAATATGTTGCAAATAAATTCAGATGTTTTACAAATGACGAAAATATAAGAACTTTATGGTTTTCAGAAATCAGATTTTCTATCGCTCCGATTACGTTTTCAAATTTTCCGGATTCTGAGGCATACTCCGGGTCTGTAAGTTTTGGATGACAAGCAATTTGTCTTAATTTTGTCAGTGCGGTAATTATTTTAATGTTGAGGTCTTTTTTACTTTGGTTTTCAATAATTAATGTATTCCTGATTTTTGATTTTTCTGTATCATATAATAATTTTTGCTCGGCAGACATTCGGCAATACACAATTTGTTCGGTGAGTTCGGGTAAATCAGCAGCGACCTCTTGTTTTTTTCTTCTCAGGAAAAACGGACGAATTAAATTTCGTAATTGTTCACTTTTTTCACTACTTAAATCCTTCTCAATTGAGGCTGTAAAATGCTGTTTAAAAAACTCTTTGCTCCCTAAAAGTCCTTCACAAACAAAATTGAACTGAGACCATAAATCTGATAATGAGTTTTCTATCGGAGTCCCTGTCAAAACAAGTCTATATTCCGATTGCAATTGCATAACTGCCTGATATGTTTTAGAGTCTGAATTTTTTACCGCTTGGCTCTCATCTAAAATCACATAAAGGAATGAATATTCACTTAGTCGCTCAATGTCATTTCTGACAACTCCGTAACCGGTGAGAATGATATCGAAATTATCAAAATAGTCGAATTTTTCAATCCTGTTGCCTCCCCAGTATTTCAGTATTTTCAGAAACGGAGAAAATCTCATAATTTCAAACTCCCAATTATGAATCAAGGAAACAGGCATGATAATTAAACTTGGCTTTCGAGTGTATATTTTTGGCTTTTTTGTATTTTGGGCATCACTTGATTGGTCCCGATTGATTTCCGAAATTAAATTTTTACGTTGGTTTACAGTATCTTGCAAAAGTGTAATGGTCTGGAGGGTTTTTCCTAAGCCCATGTCATCGGCAAGGCAGCCGCCCAAGTTATTTTCGCGTAACAAACAAAGCCATTTAAAACCGTCAATTTGGTAAGGTCGCAATTCTGCGCGTATCTCATCGGGAACTTGCACTTCAAAGTTTTCAGGAATAGTAAGTTGAGAGAGTTTTTTTACGTCTTGCAGACTTGATTTTTCATTCAACAACATAAATTGATTTCGCCTGATAGATACCTTTCCGTGTATATTTTTTCCGAAAAGCATTAACCCCTCAAATCTTGAAAACCATTCGTCCGGAATAATGGCAAATGTGCCATCGGGCAACAAGAATTCAGGTTGCCGATTTAATATGTTTTCCTTTAAGAGTATGAATGGAACAGAAAATTGTCCAAAATTCACAAGTGTTTCAATATCAAACCAATCATTGTTTTGAACCGCCTTAAAATCTAACCGAATATCTTTAAGGTAATAAGATTTACTGCCAAAATTCTGTTTAAAAATTATATCCTGACGTTCAAAAATTGCAGCATTTTCGTTTACCCACCGGATTGTTGCAAGATGTTGAAATTTATTAACTGTATATTTCTGAAAAATAACAAAATTATGCTCTGAATTTTCAATCAATCCTCTGTTAAGCATAAGGTTTTTAATATCTTGCTCCCAAAGTTTATCTCGCTGGGTTATTAAAAAAGAAAAGTCCGACTCATTGAATTCGGTCTGACTTTCAATTTCGTTGTTTGATAAGAATATTTTTGTTCCGTATTGGAATTTAATAAAAAATGTAAATTCATCCAACCAACTGTTTTCAAGTGTAATATGTGCTATTTTCTGAGTGTTTTTTTCAGAAATATCGAATCCACGAGCATTTACATCGTATAATTTTATGGCTTTTGATGCAAATGATTCGTACCATTTTTTTTCGGAAGATTTTGGAATTTGGATGAATTCTTTTGTTAAAAAAGGCAATAATTTTTTCGCGTCAATATCTTCAAAAAAATATATTCCGTTTTCAATAACCAATATACAAGGCTGATTTACAATTATATGAACAGGCAGTTTGTTCAGCTTCATTATTTTGTCTCCGTGCTTTACCGACAAATAATATTGTGTCCCGTCGCTAAGTTTCGTGATATTAAAAACAGTCTTTGCAGAACTGGATTTTATTTGCAATTCATCTTCCGGATGCAGTATTTGATTGTTGCCCTCTCTAAAAAATATTAAAGGTTTTGTTTCTCGGATAATGTCAAACAATTTTGATAATTTACTTTCAATAAACGGTCGAATACTCATCTCAACCGTTTCTTTTTCAATAGTTTGTATAAATGAATGTACAGAAATGGATTTTCTGTTAAAGATTGCGGAAAGTTTTTGTTCCGAATAGGTTTCAATGAGTTCTACGATACGTTTTTGGTGCTCCGAAAATTGATAATCAACGGATTCAAGTTGAGATTCATTCAAAACTTCAACGATTGTGTGGTAATTTTGCGGTTCACGCTCAGCAAGGTGAGCCGTTAATAGAAAACCAAGAGTTGAATGTTTTCTGAGTGTTAGAATAAATTCGGGCATCTGTAAACATTATTTCACAAAAATAACGAAAAAATGTAAATTCTCAAAAAAAGTTACCCTCGAAATTGAGGGCAACTAAAGCAACTACTGTCATGTCAATCTTCAAATGACGCTACATTGTCCTACGGACGAATGCAGGTCAGTAGAGACTTTCCATCGTCCGATAGGACATGGAAACGTCAGAAGAGACTTGACATGACACTACTATGAAGAGAAAAGAATTTATTCTGCTACAAATATACGTATTTATTCTTAAATATAATACATATCTGAATAAAAATTTAACATTTTTTTAGAAAAAAGCTTTTAAACTTAAATCTAAACTCCGAATTTGATGCGTGAGTGCACCAACCGAAATATAGTCCACGCCGCACTCGGCATAGGCTCGGAGCGTGTCGAGGGTGATTCCGCCGGAAGATTCCGTTTCGGCACGACCTGCAATAAGTCTAACGGCTTTTTGGGTATCCTCAACTGTAAAATTGTCCAACATTATTCTGTCCACATCCAAGTGCAGCACTTCGTTAAGCTCCTCAAAATTTCGAACTTCAACTTCAATTTTCAAATCTTTATTCTTGTCCTTCAAATACTTGCGTACACTTTTAACTGCTTTTGTAATACCACCCGCAAAATCGTTGTGGTTGTCTTTCAGCATCACCATATCGTAAAGTCCGATGCGGTGATTTTCGCCTCCGCCAATTTTTACTGCATATTTTTCAATCAAACGTAAACCGGGCGTAGTTTTTCGCGTGTCGAGAATTTTTGTGGGCAGGTCGGCAATGATGTCTGCATAACGTGCTGTTTCAGTGGCAATTCCGCTCATCCTCTGCATAAAATTCAAGACCAAACGTTCAGCTTGCAATAGTGGAATCACTCGCCCGGAAACTTTGAACGCCACGTCGCCGGGCGAAATGCGTGCGCCGTCTTGCAGAAAAATTTCAAGCTCAAAATCGGCTGCAATTTTTGCAAAAACAAGTTTGGCAATTTCTACGCCGGCAAGTACACCGCTTTGTTTTACAAGCAGTTGAGCCGACCCGCGCTTATCTGCCGGGATGCACGCAAGCGCGCTGTGGTCGCCGTCGCCAAGGTCTTCGGCAATGGCGAGGTCTATGAGTTTGTCTGTTAAATCGTTGATATTCATATTGTTTAAAAATTAGTTCTAAGATTTATCAAACTCAAATCCGCCAACACAATTGCTGTAACAGCCTCGACAATCACGGGCATTCGGAGTGCAATGCAGGCATCGTGTCGTCCGGTAATGCGCAGAGGTTCAATTTGTTGTGTTTCAAAATTGAAGGTTTCCTGAATTAGCGAAATACTTGAGGTCGGTTTTACGGCGATACGAAATGTGAGTGTATTTCCGTTGGTAATACCGCCGTTAATGCCGCCGGCGTGGTTGGTTTTGGTTTCGCCTTTTGCGCTCAAAATCAAATCGTTATGTTCGGAACCTAACATGCGAGCGGAGGCAAATCCTGAACCAAATTCAATCCCCCGAACGCCCGGAATTGAAAAAATCGCATGGCTAATGAGCGACTCTGCCGAATCCCAAAACGGCTCGCCAAGTCCGGCGGGTATGTTTTCGGCAACGCACTCGATGACACCTCCTACGGAATCAAGTTTTTTTATCGCATTTTCAATAAGTTTCTCAAAATCGGAGGTTTGTCCGCCAATTTCCACAAGTTTTGCAGTAATTTTTATGCCGGAAATAATTTTTTTAGCAACCACGCCAGCCGCAACAACACCTGCTGTGATGCGTCCCGAAAAATGTCCGCCGCCTCGGTCGTCGTTGAAACCTCCGAATTTTGTGTGTCCGGTTAAATCGGCATGTCCTGGGCGAGGAATTGCACGAAAATTGTAATCCTGCGAGCGTGTGTCTTGGTTGAAAAATGCGATTGAAATCGGACTACCGGTGGTTTTTCCTTTGTGTATGCCACTGAGAATCTGCGGAATATCCGGCTCTTTGCGTTTGGTTGTGCCTTTTGCACCGCTGCGCCGACGTTCTAAATCTGTTTCAAAATCTTCCGTAGAGATTGAAATTCCGGACGGGCAACCGTCTAAAAGCATGCCAACAGCCGTGCCGTGCGATTCGCCGAATATTTGAACTTTAAAAATACGTCCGAAACTGTTCATTTTAAGATGGGTTTATTTGCAAAATTAGACTTTTTTGGAAAGTTTTAAAAAGTTTTTTTGCCGTGAATGATTTCATTTTTGATTGAAGAAAATACTATGTTTCAAAAAGTTTCATGTACGTTTGAATAAAATGAAATATTATAAAAAATTTCTTGTATGTTTGAAGAAAATGGTTATTTTTGCTTTTTTTAAAGTGTATTTGAAATTTTGTTTATGGAAATTCCAAATTATAAACCTCGTCTCCATTATTTAGAGAAGCTAAAACCTTTTATAAATCAGAACATTATTAAGGTAATTGTCGGGCAGCGACGTATCGGTAAAAGTTATTATTTGTATCAACTTATGGATTATATTCGTGAACAAAATCCGAATGTAAATCTGATTTATATTAATAAAGAAAATCTTGAATTTGACCAAATAAAGTCATACATAGAACTACGCGAGTTTGTGGAGACGCGTCAACGAGCTGACGTCCGGAATTATGTTTTCATTGACGAAGTGCAAGAAATTCAAAGCTTTGAGAAAGCATTACGCCATTTCATGCTGTCTAAAAATATTGATATTTATTGCACGGGAAGCAATGCGCAAATGCTCTCCGGCGATTTGGCAACTTTGCTCGGCGGACGGTACATCTTGCAAAAAATCTACGGCTTATCATTTACTGAATTTTTGGTTTTTCATAATTTGCAGAACACGAATGAAAGTTTACAACTGTATTTGAAATTTGGCGGATTGCCCTATTTGATGAATTTAAAATTCGACAACGAGGTTTGGTCTGATTATCTAATAAATATCTACAGCACAATACTTTACAAAGATGTTGTGTGGCGGAATAACATTCGGAATTTCAATTTTTTGGACGCGCTTGTTCAATATTTGGCGCACAATACAGGAAACATAATTTCTGCAAAAAAAATAAGCGATTATCTTAAATCTCAGCAAATTAGCATGAGTCCACAGTCGGTTATCAATTATTTGGATTTTTTGACACACGCTTTTTTTGTAATGAAAGCCGAAAGATTTGATTTGAACGGAAAAAATATTTTTGAAAGCGGCGAGAAATATTATTTTGAAGATTTAGGTTTGAAAAATGCAATAACTTCATATAAACCAAGTTACATTAATCAATTAATAGAAAACGCAGTTTACAATCATCTGAAAATTTTCGGATATGAGGTTCGAGTCGGCGTGTTCGGAAAACGTGAAATAGATTTCGTTGCAACGCGCAATAATTCTCAAATTTACATTCAGGCAAGTTATCTTATTTCTGATGAGTCTGTTGAGGCGCGTGAATTTGGAAATCTACTAGAATTGAAAGACAATTTTCCGAAATATGTTGTTTCGCTCGACGAGTTTGCCGGCGATAACTATAAAGGTATAAAACACATACACTTACGAAATTTTTTGAGTAATGAAATCTAACCAAATCTCAACAGTTTTGCGCGCATCCGAATTTTTCTTACTATTTTTCGGTGTTCCTACGTCTATGTTGTTCATTGACAAGCTGGTGCATCCGAGCATCTTTGTATTACCTATCTTGATTTTAATGTTCGTTTACTTGAAAAAACATCCAGAGTTTAGGTTCAAAGAGCTTATTTTTTTGGGGATTTCAAAAAATGAATTGCTCAAACATGCCTACATCGTTGTTGCTCTTTTTGGTGTGATGATTGGATTTGTGATTTTGTTATTTCCCGAAAAATTATTTAATTTGCCTTCCAAGAATTTGAAGATATGGCTGCTTTTAAGCACGTTTTATCCCATTTTTTCGGCTTACGGGCAAGAAATTATTTACCGCACATTTTTGTTTAAACGCTATGCTAAGTTATTTCCTAACAATATTTTATTGATTACTGCAAGTGCACTTTCGTTTGGATATGTACATATTTTTTATTACCATCCGATTTCGCTTATTGTAACAACATTGGGCGGATTTTATTTTGCAAAAACCTATTCGAAAACAAAAAGTGTAATATTTGTCGCGGTTTTGCACGGAGTTTTAGGAAACCTTGTTTTTGCCTCAGGCTTGGGTGAATTTTTTTGGTTAGATATTCACAAATTTTTGTAAATCGAACAATATTATCGTTACTTAGCAGTTTACAATCCAAATATCTTTATAACAAAAAATCATGAGAAAAAATCTGCTTTTATCTTGTCTTATTTTGATTAGTTTTGCAGCTATTGCACAAAAAACAACCAAAATTAAAGGCAAACTGCTCAATAATGAAGATATAAAAATTGTTTATATCGAAAATATCCTTTCGGAAACAGTAATAGATTCTGCTAAAATAAATCGTTCCGGAAAATTTAATTTTGAGATTGATTTCAAAATTTCAGATTTTTATAAATTCAGATTCTCCGAAGAGTTGTATTTGATGTACATCCCTGAACCCGGCGAGCATGCAGAAGTTGAACTTGATGCCGAAACTCCCGACAAGCCAAAGATATCCGGGTCGAAAAATACGGAGTTGGTTTACAGCACTTTGGATAAAAATTACGAAATCAATCAACGCATTGAGGCTTTCAAAGCAGAGCAGGAAGTTCTTAGAAAACAGATGCTTAGGGAAATGATAAATGCAAATCCGAATTCGCTTGCCGGTTTATTTTTTGTTAATGAGCTTGATATTGAGGAGGATTTCAAAACATACAAAACCTTGAGCGAAGGTCTTTCGGAATATTCCGATAATTATTTGGTTTCAGACCTTGCGGGACTGGTTCAGGCTAATTCATTACTCGCCATCGGAACTCTTGCACCTGAAATTTTATTGCAAACACCTCAAGGAGATACAGTTGCATTATCATCATTAAGAGGTAATTATGTTTTAGTGGATTTTTGGGCGGCTTGGTGTCGTCCTTGTCGAGAAGAAAGTCCGAACATGGTTAAAATGTATAATAAATACCACAAAAAAGGTTTCACAATTTACAGTGTTTCATTAGATAAAGATAAAGGTTCGTGGGAAAAAGCTATCAAAGACGATGAACTTGACAAATGGGTACATGTTTCGGACTTGATGTTTTGGAGTTCACAAGCCGCTCAAGATTATAATGTTGAGGCTATTCCTTATACTTTGTTGATTGATAAAGAGGGTATTATCATTGCCAAAGATTTGCGTGGCGAAGATTTGGAAAAAAAACTTGAGGAGATATTTAAGTGATTTTCCTAAAAGCGCATTTCTTAACATTTACAAACTATGAAAAAAAAAGTAGTTGTCGGATTATCGGGGGGGGTGGATTCAAGCGTTGCCGCATTTTTGCTAAAAAATCAAGGCTATGATGTGCATGCGGTTTATATGATAAATTGGCACGATACCGAAGGTGTGCTTGCCGGTTCCTGCCCGGGCGATGATGATATTCTTGTTGCCAAACTTGTAGCACGTAAATTGCAAATTCCCTTTGAAACAGTTGATTTCAGCGATTTATACAGAAAGCGTGTAGTTGATTATATGTTTTCGGAATACGAGAAAGGACGAACTCCAAACCCTGATGTACTTTGTAACAGAGAAATAAAATTTGATGTTTTTTTAGATAAAGCCCTCGAACTCGGTGCAGATTTCGTTGCAACCGGTCATTACTGCCGGAAAGAAAGTGTTGAAATTGACGGAAAAATCATTCATCGCCTCCTTGCCGGGCGTGATACCAACAAAGACCAAAGTTATTTTCTATGCCAACTGTCTCAGCAACAATTGGAAAAATCTTTGTTCCCGATTGGCGACATGCAAAAATCTGAAGTCCGTCTCATTGCTGATAGTTTGGAACTTGCAAGTGCACACAAAAAGGATTCGCAAGGCATTTGTTTTGTCGGAAAAGTTGATTTACCAACCTTTTTGCAACAGAAATTACAAGCAAAACAAGGTAATATTGTAATGATACCTCAAAATTTAAGTAAGTATTATGAAAACGAAACACGTTTAGATACCGAAAATTTAGAGCAACTTGCGCAACCGTTTCATTATCAACAGACAGACGGTAAAATTTGCGGCACTCACGAAGGTGCTCATTTTTACACCATCGGACAGCGAAAAGGTTTAGGAATTGGTGGATTAGCCGAACCTGCTTTTGTCATTGCCACCGATATTGAACAAAATATTGTCTATGCGGGCGTAGGGCAGGCACATCCGGGTTTGTTTCGTAAAGCATTGTTTATCAGAGATAATGAAATACATTGGATTCGACAGGATTTGAAATTAAAAATTGGTGAATCTATGCGCATTTCTGCCCGTATCCGTTACCGACAAGCCTTGCAACCTGCCGAGTTATATATTGTTGCAAACGGCGCATATCTCTGTTTTGATGTTCCACAGAGAGGAATTACTGCCGGGCAATTTGCGACATGGTATACGGAAGATGAATTAATAGGCTCCGGCGTAATATTTGCTTAATTTGCATTAATGTGTAGTGTTATTTAGGGGGGGGTAGTTCTAATTATATATTATTTATGCTCAACCATAAAAAAAATTTGGGGTATTGAAAAAAAAGTATTTGTTTTGCTTTTGTAAATTTTGAACAAAACAAATATATTTATGGCAACATTTCGTTTTATTGCATTAGAAGAACTGCTCCGCCGAGAGCCTTTACATGTAGATTTTCCTTCGGATAAAATTTCGGATTATTTTGCACAATGTGTATTTACACCCGAAAAGATGCAACGCTACATGCCGCAAGAAACCTACAAATTGGTTCAAAAAGCGATACAAACAGGGCAACGTATTGACCGGAAAATTGCTGACCAAGTGGCATCCGGTATGAAAGATTGGGCGGTAAGCCACGGCGCAACACATTACACACATTGGTTTCATCCGCTCACAGGTGGAACTGCCGAGAAACATGATGCGTTTTTTGACATGGGAGACCACGGACAAGCCATAGAAGCTTTCAGCGGCGCACTGTTGGCGCAACAAGAGCCGGATGCGTCAAGTTTTCCGAACGGTGGTTTGCGTGATACGTTTGAAGCTCGAGGTTATACAGCATGGGATCCTTCATCGCCTGCGTTTATCATCGGAAAAACACTTTGCATCCCGACAATTTTTATTGCATACACGGGCGAAGCTTTAGATTCCAAAACTCCGTTGCTAAAATCCCTCGCCGCATTAGATAAAGCTGCGACTGAGGTTTGCCGGTATTACGATAAAGATGTAACTCGCGTTATTTCCACACTCGGTTGGGAGCAAGAGTATTTTTTGATTGACGAAGCCCTATACCAAGCTCGCCCCGACCTCGCGCTTACAGGCAGAACCCTTATGGGACACGCGTCAGCCAAAGACCAACAATTGGAAGACCACTACTTCGGTTCTATTCCCGAACGTGTAAGTGCTTTTATGAAAGAGTTTGAAATTGAATCGCATAAACTCGGTATCCCTTTGAAAACCAGACATAACGAAGTTGCCCCAAATCAATTCGAATGCGCTCCGATTTTTGAAGAAGCAAATTTGGCAAACGACCACAATTTATTGCTGATGGATATTATGCGGAAGATTGCTCAAAAACATAAGTTCCGAGTTTTGTTTCACGAAAAACCATTCGCAGGAATTAATGGCTCCGGTAAGCATAACAACTGGTCAATGGCAACAAACACCGGGGTAAATTTACTTAAACCGGGAAAAAATCCGCGTGCAAATATGCAATTCCTGACTTTTTTGGTTAATGTTGTGAAGGCGGTTCATGACCACGGCGATTTATTGCGCAGTGCAATAATGTCTGCAAGCAACCAACACCGTTTGGGCGCAAATGAAGCACCGCCGGCAATTATTTCAGTTTTTTTGGGAACCGAATTATCCAGAATGCTTGACGAGTTGGAAGAACGTATCCCCGATAAAAACAAAAAAATGTCTGCAGATGAAAAAACAGCTCTGAAATTGGATATCGGAAAAATACCGGAGATTTTGTTGGATAATACAGACAGAAATCGCACTTCGCCTTTTGCATTTACAGGTAATCGTTTTGAGTTCCGCGCCGTAGGTTCTTCTGAAAATAGCGCCGGTCCAATGACCATGCTCAATGTTGCAGTAGCCGAGCGTTTGATTCAATTTAAGACAGAAGTTGATGCGCTTATAGAGAAAAAAATGAAGAAGGATGATGCGATATTCCTTATTTTGCGTCGCTATATAGCTGAATCAAAAGCTGTTAGATTTGAAGGCAACGGATACAGCCAAGCTTGGGTAGAAGAAGCTAAGCAACGTGGTTTGACAAACATCACTTCTGCTCCGGAATCGTTTAAAGCTCTAAATACTGAAAAAAGTAAAAAAGTATTACTCGGTCTCGGCATTTTCAACGAAAGAGAATTACATTCACGCTACGAAATTAAATTGGAAGAATACATTAAAAAAATCCAAATTGAGTCGCGTGTTTTAGGCGATTTAGCATCCAATCATATTATACCGACTGCCATTAAATATCAATCCATGCTGATTGAAAGTGTGAAGTCGCTGAAAGAAATATTGGGAAATGACCCCGAAATGCAAGATGCCATTAACGGTCGTATAATGACCATAAAAGAAATAGCTGTGCATATTTCATCCGTCAGAAAAGGGGTATATGATATGACTGAAGCTCGAAAACAGGCTAATGCCATGGCGAGTATCGAAGAACGAAGCGCAGCTTATGAGCAAAGTGTTCGTTCCTATTTATCGTCAATCCGATACCATATTGATAAGCTCGAACTTATTGTGGATGACGAACATTGGCCCCTGCCGAAGTATCGCGAAATGTTGTTTAACAGATAACAATTGCAAACATAATAAAGACCTCTAATAAAAACTTCGAGGTCTTTTTTTATGTCCTAAAATGTCAAGATTCTAAAATCGTAATCACAGAATATTTTTTCCCGTTTTTAATAAGCAAATATTTTCCGTTCAAAAGTTGGTCTTTTGTAATCAAACCTTCGACATTTGAATATTTTTCTTGGTTAATACTCAATCCGTTACCCTGAACAAGTCGTCGAGCTTCGGCTTTTGATTTCAGCATATCGGTTTCAACGGCTAAAAGGTCAAGAACAGGAACGCCGGCATCAAACTTTGATTTTTCTACCTGATATTGAGGAACATCCGCAAAAATCGCATTAAAATCTGCATCCGACAGTTTTTCAAGTGTTTCTTTGGTGCCTTTTCCGAACAGAATTTGCGATGCTTCAATTGCAAAATTGAAACGCTCCTCGCCGTGCACTAAGGTTGTAAGCTCTTGTGCCAATGTTTTTTGCAAGAGTCTAAAATGTGGTGCTTCTGCATGTTTTGCAATCAATTCGGCTATATGTTCGTGGGTAAACGTTGTGAAAATCTTGATAAAACGTTCGGCATCTTTATCGTCAGCATTTATCCAAAATTGGTAGAACGTGTACGGCGAAGTTTTTTCGGCATCGAGCCAAATGTTGCCTTTTTCAGTTTTTCCGAACTTGCCGCCGTCCGATTTCGTGAGCAACGGACACGTAACTGCGTAAGCCTTACCGCCTTCCATGCGGCGTATCATTTCCGTGCCGGTGGTAATATTGCCCCATTGGTCGGAGCCGCCGAGTTGGAGTTTGCAGCCGTGCGTTTTGTAAAGATGCAGAAAATCATAGCCTTGCACGAGTTGATACGTAAACTCGGTAAACGACATGCCTTCCGCGCCGCCTTCTTCTTCGGATGCGATGCGTTTTTTTACGGAATCCTTTGCCATCATGTAATTTACGGTGATGTGCTTGCCGATGTCGCGAATGAAATCAAGAAACGAAAACGTGCTCATCCAATCGTAATTATTGACGAGGATTGCTTTATTCGGCGCATCGGAATCGAAATCCAAAAATTTGGACAATTGTTTACGAATGGCTTCTTGATTATAGCGTAATTCTTGTTCACTCAATAAATTGCGTTCTTGCGATTTGCCTGACGGGTCGCCAATCATGCCGGTTGCGCCGCCGAGCAGAGCAACAGGTTTGTGCCCTGCATTTTGCAAATGTTTCAGCATCATGATGCCTACCAAATGCCCGATGTGTAAGGAATCCGCCGTTGGGTCAATGCCCAAATACGCCGTTGTAAGTTCTTGGTTCAGTTGGTCTTCCGTTCCGGGCATCACGTTATGCAACATGCCGCGCCACGTGAGTTCTTGTATAAAATTTGTCATTTATTTTTTGTTTGACTTGAATTAAATTCGACTATTTTCTGCCACAATATTTCTCCTGAATCATCACAATATTGAGATGAAAACTCTTTTGTAAATTTATTTATAATTAACGGATACGAGTGCATGAACTCTTCATTTTTTTCACGAGCCTTGTGTCCGAGCGGCTCAATAATATCAATATAAAGATTTGCTTCTCCGGAAATAAACTCCCAAAATTTTTGACCGCAATATTTAAAATATTCTCCCTTGTCCGGTTTATTATCTATGCCGTAACAGCATCCGTTTACAGCTACAACATTCATTTGCGAATTGCTTGTTCTGAGTGTTTTTTTTGCCGATTTAAAATCTGAAATTAACTTTTTAGTTTGATTACTGTTAGCCCAATTTGGACCGGATTTGATAGATACAATGTAACGTGTATTATTATTTTCAAACTCTAAATCAATTCCGTTAATACCGGATTTTATCCCTCCGAAAACTTTTTTGTTAATAAAAACAGCTAGACCCTCCAACCAATCGCCAAAAATAGTTTCATCACTTGAAATAATTTGTGCATCTACGATATTTTTTATCAATTGCTCAGACGTTTCTACATTTTTTGCCTTGTATAAGTATGGGTTTTTCTTTTTTAATATTTGTGAAAGTTTTATCGAATCCAATCGTAGTAATCTTTTCTCGTGAAACGTTCCTATATTAAGTTCCACATATTCTACTACATCTGAAATATTTAGTTTATTCATAAATTTGAGCAAATAATTTAGGTTCTGAACTTATACTTTTACAATTTTCAACAGCAATAGTGTGATACTCTGAATTTATTTCGATTCCGATTGAATTTCGATTCATTTTTTTGGAAACAGTACACGTTGTTCCTGAACCTAAAAAAGGGTCAAGAACAACATCCCCTTCGTTGGTAAACAGTTTTATAAACCATTCGGGCAGTCCGTCAGGGAATGCTGCACTGTGGTTTTTGTTGTTGCATTCAGTTGCAATGTGCAGCACATTGGAAGGATAAACCATTTCTCGACCAACCCAATTTGAGATATTTTTACCAAATCCGCTGCCATTCTTAGCATTATCTCTGATTTTATCTGTGCTACTCAAATTTTTCAACCTGTCCTTTGCCCATTCTCCAACAGGAATTCTGACGTTGTCTTGATACATGTTGAAATATCTTGTTTTATTAAACTGTAGAAGTCGCTCCCAAGCATCTCGAAAACGATTAGGCCATTTACCGGGGAAACTGTTTTTTTTATGCCAGATAAACTCTTCCGTCCATAACCATCCTTGTTTTTTCATTTCCAAAATAAGCTCAAGAACGTAGGTACTTCGTTCGCCTTCAACTACTTTTTCCTTAATATTCAAGATAAAAGTCCCGTCCGATTTCAAAACTCGCAACATTTGTTCGGTAAACGGCAGAAACCATTCGACATATTTGTCAGGATGTATTCCTCCATAAGTAGATTTTCTCTGGTCTGCATACGGTGGAGATGTAATTATCAAATCAATACTATTGTCTGATAATGAGTTTAATACCTGCAAACTATCTCCTAAAATTATTTTTGTATCTGCTGATTTCATTTTTATGTATTGTCAATATTTTCCGGAATGTCTTCGCCTTCGTAGTCTCCGTTTTGAAATTTTCGTGGTTTTTCCATAGGCACGGGATACAGTTCGCGAAATTCTAACATTTTAAATGTTGCAGGGGCGATACGCAAAATGGGATAGTATAATTTTGTTCGATGTTGTTCTTTTTCGTGTATAAAATCAAAATTAGCATCCAATTTAAAAAACATTATCAACACAATACTCATCATATACAGATATTTGACAACATTAACTGCAACGCCTAACAGCTTGTTTACAAACCCCTTTGGTGCACCTCCAACATTTGCGGTAACTTTTCTTGCAACAAAATGTGCTCCGATAACAGACAAAACTGAAAACAGGAAAAATAAAATTACAGGTAAATTGTACAAAGTAACTCTCGCGCGTTCCTGCATGTAGTCGTAGATAGCATAAGATATTTTTCCGGATATACCGATTCCGGCAAGCAAGACCAATAATGCCACAGAGTGTATTATTGCTCCTTGTTTGTAGCCCCGATAGATTGCCCAAAATAATGTGAGCGATATGATTACGTCTAAAAAACTTAGACCAATATCAACATAAATATCCATACCTTACAAGGTTAAGATTTCGGCACAAAGTTATGTAAAAATTATATTTGAGAACAATTTATGCCGAAAATCTTAATTAAAATTCTGTAATAAAAGTGGTTAAACCGATTTTTGCATTTCGGTTTCTATTTCGGTTACGGTTTTCGGTATCGGTTTGCCCAAAACCTTACACCCGACTTCGGTTACAAGCAAATCGTCTTCAATACGGATTCCTCCAAAAGTTCGGTAGGCTTCTAATTTATTGTAGTTTATGAAGTCGGTGTGTTTGCCTTCGCTTTTCCACAAATCTATAAGTGCCGGAATAAAATAGATTCCGGGTTCGTCCGTTAGCACAAAACCTGTTTCAAGTTTGCGAGCAAGGCGCAGAAATGCCAATCCGAATTGAGAACTTCGTTGTACGGTATGGTCGTATCCGACATAATTTTCGCCCAGATTTTCCATATCGTGTACATCCAAGCCGAGCATGTGTCCCAAGCCGTGCGGCATAAATAAGGCATGAGCACCTGCGGCAACGGCTTCTTTCGGGTTACCTTTCATCAAACCTAAATCTGTTAAACCCGTAGCAATAATTTCGCAAGCCGACAGATGAATGTCTTTGTAGAACACACCGGGTTTTACGGATTTGATAACTTCTAAATTCGCACGAAGTGCAATTTCGTAAATTTCTTTTTGCTGTTGCGAAAATTTACCGCCCACGGGAACTGTTCGCGTAATATCGCTGCAATAGCGCATTGCGGATTCTGCTCCGGCATCTGTAACTAACAGCCTGCCGGATTCAAGCGGGTTGTTGTGTCCGTGATTGTGAAGAATTTGTCCGTTTTGCGATAAAATTACCGGAAACGACACCGAACGTCCGTGTGCAATTGCAATTCCCTCAATTGTTCCGGCGATTTCTTGCTCAATTCGTCCGGGGTGAGCCATTCGCATCGAAGTTGTGTGCATCAAATAGGCAACATCTGTAATGCGTTCAATTTCTTCAACTTCCTGAGCTTCTTTTATTGAGCGCATTGCAACTACTCCTTTTATTAGTTCCTCGGAGGCATTCGTTTTGAGTTCTGCAAACGGAATAGCAAGTGTTTGATTCAGAAAAATTTTGTGGTCGTCTCGATAGGGCGGAAGGTAATGGATTTTTCTGCCCGATGATTGTGCTTTTTGTAGATATTCTACTAAATCGGACATCGGTATCGTTTTTGAAATTCCGATACTTGCCGCAGTGTCCGTGAGCGAAGGCAATTCGCCTGACCAAATAATATCGTCCATCGTAACTTCGTTTCCGAACAATATATTGTCTCCGGAGTCCACATCTATCACTCCGGCATATCCCGGATTGTCTATTCCGAAATAATATAAAAATGTGCTGTCCTGACGAAACGAATACGTATTTGCCGGATAATTAAACGACATTTCGTTGTTTGCCGGAATAAAAATGATGCCTGTACAAAGTTTTGTAGTCAGTGTTCGACGTCTTTGAATATAAGTTTCTTTTGCAAACATACCTTTGAAATTAAAAAATATTAGTAATTTTGATTTTTCTCAAAGATATAAAAAAAATGTAATTTAGATAATTTTCAAAAAATATTATGGATACCACAAGACAAAAAAAAATCTCGAAACTCATACAGCAGGAGTTAAGTATGATATTGCTTAAACGCGGAGCTGAATTTATGGGCAAAATGATAAGTGTTACTGTTGTTCGAGTTACGCCCGACCTTGGCTTGGCAAAGGTTTACCTCAGTTTCTTCCCGCCCGACAACCGAGAGGACGCTTTGGAACTTGTAAGGCAATCAGCCTCTTCATTACGTTACGAACTCGGTAACTTAGTTAAAAATCAACTGAGAAAAATACCGGAATTGGTTTTTTATATTGACGATTCACTCGATTATGCCGCACGAATAGACGAACTTTTGAAGGAGTAAAATTAAAATATGTTGTAAAAGATATTTATCCTAAACACTTGAAAATAAGATTACGATTTATATTTAGAGGTCAATTTTGTTCGTATTTAAAAATTACAGAATACTAAACTTTGGTTTTCATTGTTATTTTAAATATAATTGTTAAATTTTTTTTTATGAAAACGTTTGCATTGTTTTTCTTGGCACACCTGATTACCGTTTCGGTATCGGCGCAAAATGAGTATAAAAAATTGCCTGATGTATCGGTAAAAAATCTATCCGGTGAAACTCTTTCTACAACAAGTTTTACGAACGAAGGTCCGATTTACATTAGTTTTTGGGCAACTTGGTGTAAACCTTGCATCAAAGAATTGGAAGCTGTATCGTCTGATTATTATGATGATTGGCAAGCCGCAGGGGTAAAAGTTATCGCTGTTTCGGTGGACGATTCTCGAACAAGCTCTAAGGTAAAACCTTCGATAGATGCAAGGGGGTGGGAATTTGAAATATACTTGGATGAAAACGCTGATTTACAGCGTGCATTGAGTATAACAAGTGTCCCTCATTCTTTTATTTTGGACAAAGAAGGCAACATTGTTTGGTCGCACAGCGGATACTCGGAAGGAGATGAAATTGAAATTGATGAAATTATTAAAAGACTCTTAAACGGTGAATCAATTGAGAAATGAAACGTTCCTTACAAATATTAATCGGTCTCTTTCTGCTTGTCCGGATACATTCAGTTTCGGCGCAAGATAAGCCAAACGAAGGGCAGTTTGGCGGAAATTTTGAAATTTCCATGCAAACCTATAAAGCTGACAGCATAATAAACGCCCCGGCCGTGGACGAAAAAATGCGTGCAAATGCGTATGCAAATTTTATTTATACAAAAGGAAAATTTAGTTTCGGCGCTCGATACGAAGCTTATCTTAATCCTTTACTCGGATACGATGCTCGATACACAGGGCACGGAATAGGTTACCGCTACGGAACTTACAAATCGGATGAAATTGAGGTAACAGCCGGACATTTTTACGAACAATTCGGAAACGGATTGATTTTCAGAACCTACGAAGACAAAGCACTTGGCTATGACAATGCACTTGACGGCGCAAGGGTCAAATTTAAACCTGTATCCGGTATCGCATTGACGGGTATTCTCGGAAAGCAAAAGTTGTATTTTGAACATGGTTCCGGAATTATCAGGGGCGTTGATACTGATTTTGATATAAATTCAATTTTTTCACAACTGTCCGAGAAGGCGTTGAAAGTCAGATTCGGAGGCTCGTTTGTTTCAAAATTTCAAGATGCAAGCGACCCTATATACAACTATCCCGAAAATGTAGCGGCAGGAGCGGGGCGTATAAGTTTGGCATACAAAGGTCTAAATCTAAACGCCGAATATGTTAAGAAAAGCAACGACCCCTCATCGGCAAATTTTTACGATTTTGAACCCGAAGATAACAAAACCAATTTGGCTCCGGTTTTCAGAGACGGAGAAGCTGTTTATCTCTCAACAAGTTGGTCCACAAAAGGGTTTGGATTCATTTTTACAGGAATGACTTTGGATAATATGAATTTCAGGTCTGACCGTTTTGCAACAGGTAATGATTTGAACATAAACTATTTACCTGCACTTTCCAAAAACCATATCTATGCACTTGCCGCCTTATACCCATTCTCGACCCAACCCAACGGACAAATCGGAGCGAACACAGAATTATTCTACAAAATACCGAAAAATCTTGCGATTATCGGCGGAACACACATTGCACTTAATTACGCTCGCATTACGGCTTTGGACAAAACTGATATTTTAATTGACCCCAAAATGGACGGTTATACAACTGAAATTTTCAAATTAAGTAAAGATATTTTTTATGAGGATTTTAATATCGAACTCTATAAAAAGCTATCAAAATCGGTGAAAGTAACCGCAGTGTATATGCACCAAGTTTATGATATTGAGCAAATTCAAGGCAAATCGGGCGAAGAGAATATCGTTTCGGATATTGCAGTGTTGGATATGACCTTTAAGCTCGGCAAATTTCACGCTATTCGCACCGAAGTTGAGGCTTTGTTTTCGCAACAATATAACGGAAATTGGGCAATGGGAATGTTGGAATATACTTTTGCGCCGCATTGGTTTTTATCTGTTACAGACCAAGTGAACTATGACAATCCGCATGCTGCCGAAACCATACATTATTACAACACTTATGCAGGTTATATCAGCGGCGGAAATCGCTTGCAAGTTGGTTACGGTCGCCAGCGTGAAGGCGTTATTTGTGTAGGCGGCGTTTGCCGAAATATGCCCGCTGCAAACGGATTTTCAGTAACACTTTCGAGTACGTTTTAAATTTTGAATTATGAAGCATCCATGTATCACTGATTTCAAATCCGTGTTATTCACAATACAATGAAAATAAATGTTTTATAAAATTATTTACAGATGAAACTTAATATCTATATAATTTTTTTGTTTTTGTTTATCGTTTCAGCCTGCGATGTGATAGATAAACCTCTTAAAGAAAATGAAGGTAACACATGCGGAGATGAAACCTTGCCAATTCCGATTCGTAAAATATTGGTCGAAGATTACACCGGACAAAAATGCAATAACTGCCCTTTGGCTGCCGAAGTTTTGCATGAAATAAAAGCAGATTATTGCGACCATATCATTCCGATTGCTGTTCATGTCGGTAGCTTTGCAACACCAAGCGGCAGTATCTTTCCAAACGATTATCGAACAATTGCCGGTACGGAATTAGATGATTTTTACGGCATCAGCAGTATCGGTTTGCCGCAAGGAATGGTAAACAGAATGTCATACCAAGATTATACGGTATTAAATAAAGACAATTGGCGGGCTGCGGTTCACGCGCTCTTTCAAACTCCGCCTGATGTTGATATTCAGATTACTACAACTTATGATACCCTTCAAAACAAAATATACGCGGATATTAACATTACGACTTTAAATGCGATGAATTTTGATTTGAATATCGGTGCTTATCTCACCGAGGACAGTATTATCAGTCCGCAACTTTCACACGAGGGTATTATCAGTAATTATGTTCACCGCCACATGTTGCGAGCAGCTCCGCTCGGTGCGTTTGGTGAATCGTTGGCTTCTTCGGCAAGTATAGGAAATAAGTTTTCAAAATCAATTACATTCGAAGCCGATACAGTATGGAAACCGGAACATTGCGAACTGATAATTTTTGTCAGTAACGCCGAAACCGGACAAATAATTCAAGCCGAGTCCGAGCATTTTAGTCTCAAATAATTAATTAGATGATACAGTTTATTTTAAATCAAAAATTAATATCTACCGAGACTCCTTCGGGTGAAAATTTGTTACAATTCATTCGTGAGCACCAACATTTAAAGGGGACTAAGGTCGGCTGTAGGGAGGGGGATTGTGGAGCTTGCACCGTTTTGGTCGGAACTCTCGTCAATAATGCAGTAGAATATCGCACGGTAACATCTTGCTTGGCATCTTTGGCATCGGTTGCAGGCAAGCATGTCGTTACGGTGGAAGGCTTAAATTTGTCGGACGGTTTGAATCAGGCTCAACAAGCAATCCATGATCATTCTGCTACACAATGCGGATTCTGTACGCCCGGCTTTGTAGTTTCAATGACAAGTATAATTTTTGATAATCCGAAACAATATCAACCGGACGATGCCATAAGCGGAAATATTTGCAGATGTACAGGATATAAATCAATAGAAAAATCTGTTAATCAGTTAGATAGAATACTAAATAAAACAGAACACAGTTTAAGTTGGTATATTCAAAATCGTTTTATTCCTGAATATTTTAAAGAAATTCCTGAACGTTTAATGTTAACTCGGTCGGATATTACCCCCTTAAAATCTGACGGCATGCGGTCTGCCGGCGGCACTGATGTTTATGTGCGCAGTTCCGACGACCTTGCAGAGCAAAATATTCAATATTTGCATGAACATAATAAAATTATCCTTACTTCGGAAAAAGTTATAATCGGTGCGGGCGTAACTGTTTCTCAACTTTGGGAATCTGATGAGTTAATTGAAATTTTACCACTGTTGAGAACCCACTTGCGTTTAATCTCCTCGAAACAAATTCGCAACATGGCTACTGTTGCCGGTAATTTTGTAAATGCCTCACCTATTGGCGACTTGTCGGTTTTGTTTTTAGCATTAAATTCAGAATTAACAATTCGGAATAATTCGGGCAGCACACGAAAGCTTCCGCTTAAGTCATTTTTTTTAGACTATAAAACGATAGATTTACATCCCGACGAACTGATTGAAACTATTGAATTTGAAAAACCTAAATCTAATTTCTTTTATAATTTTGAAAAAGTAAGCAAACGCCAATATTTAGACATTGCATCAGTAAATTCTGCAATTTCGTTTTCTTTTGACAAACAAATACTTAAGAATGTAAATATTGCTATCGGAGGGGTTTCAGCCGTTCCGAAGTATCTCACGAAAACGTCAGAGTTTTTGAGTGATAAAAAAATAGACGAAAATTTGTTCAGAGAAGCAAATGACATTCTTCAATCTGAAATTTCTCCGATTTCGGATATACGCGGGACTGAAAGTTATAAACGATTGCTGGCAAAACAATTACTCTTTCAACATTTTTTGGTTTTCACACAAAATATGAGTGCATAATTTATGGAACACACGACGAAAAATAAAGATTCAATCTCGCATGTTCGAGGCACTTCAATTTTTGTGGATGATATTTCCGAAATTCGCGGCACTTTGCAAGGGCTGGTTTTCGATTCTCCGGTTGCTCATGCACACATCACTTCGCTTGATATTTCGGACGCAGAACGGTGTACTGGAGTTGTTAAAATATTGACCTATAATGATATTCGTGGTGAAAACCAAATTGGAGGAATCATTCAGGATGAACCCCTTTTTGCCGAAAAAGAGATACATTTCCAAGGTCAAGCTATTGCGTTGATTTTGGCGGAAACGCTTGCTGAAGCAAAAAAAGCTCAAAAATTAATTCAATTAACATACACCGAGTTGCCTGTTGTTACCTCAGTGAGGCAAGCTCATAAAAACGGACGATTTACGAATGCGTCTCGAACATTTCGTAAAAATGATGCCGAAAAAATATTTGCTAAATGCGATTATGTCTTTGAAGGACAGGTTTTTACAAACGGACAGGAACATCTTTATCTTGAAACCCAAGGGGCATACTCTGTTCCGCTTGAAAACGGCAACATCAAAATATACTCTTCCACACAAGGTCCGACATCGGTGCAAAAAGCTACCGCAAAAGTTTTAGGCGTACCGATGCACCGGTTAGAAGTAGAAGTCAATCGTCTCGGCGGCGGATTCGGAGGTAAAGAAGACCAAGCAACTGCATGGGCGGCAATGGCGGCTGTCGGTACGCAGATAACCGGGCGTCCGGTAAAACTTATTTTGGACAGACATTCCGATATGCGAATGACCGGTAAGCGACATCCTTATGAGTCGGATTTTAAAATAGGATTAGATAAAAACCTGAAAATCAAGGCTTATACCGCCACCTTTTATCAAAATGCCGGTGCTGCGGCAGATTTATCGCCTGCGGTAGCCGAACGTACACTATTTCATGCTACGAATAGTTACAATATTGAAAATGTAGAAGTTACAGTTCATAGTTGCAAAACAAATTTGCCGCCTAACACTGCATTTCGAGGGTTTGGTGGACCGCAAGGTATGTTTGTTATTGAAGCTGCAATTTCAAAAGCTGCTGAGGCTTTGGGTGTTTCGGCACATAAAATTCAAGAACTAAATTTGCTGAAAGACGGAGATGAGTTTCCTTACGGACAAATCGCCTCCGAAACTTTGATTCAAGACACATGGAATAAAGCATTTACAACATTTGATATTGAAAAAAACATTCAACAGGTAGCAGATTTTAATTCTAAATCAAAGTATTTTAAAAAAGGATATGCTTTGATGCCCATTACATTCGGAATTTCTTTTACCAATACGCCGATGAACCATGCCCGTGCACTGGTGCATATCTATCAGGACGGAAGCGTGGGAATAAGTACGGGAGCGGTTGAAATGGGGCAAAGTGTGAATACTAAAATGGTATTGGTTGCTACACTAACACTCGGAATATCTCCTGAAAAAATAAAAATTGAAACTACCAATACGACTCGTGTCGCCAATACTTCTCCGACAGCTGCAAGTGCAACTGCTGATTTGAACGGAAAAGCCGTGGAAATGGCTTGTAAAATTTTATCTAATCGCTTGAAAACCGAGTCTGCAAGATTGTTACATCTAACAGATATTAAACAAATATCAATCAAAGATAATCAGGTGTTTGTTTCGGAGAAATTAGTAGAAATATCGTGGGAAGAACTTGTATTGTCAGCACATTTACAGCGACTTAGTTTGACAGAAAATGCTCATTATTCTACACCCGAAATTCATTTCGACAAATCTAAAGAGAAAGGACACCCTTTTGCTTATCATGTTTACGGAACAGCTTTTACGGTTGTAAGTATTGACTGTATCAAAGGTATTTACGAAATAGATTCAGTAAAAATTGTTCATGATTTCGGAAAATCATTAAGTCCTGCGCTTGATTTTGGGCAAGTTGAAGGTGCTTTGGTGCAGGGGATTGGTTGGATGACTATGGAAGAATTGTTGTATAACGAGAAAGGCAGATTGCTTTCTAATTCATTGTCAGGATATAAAGTTCCCGATATTTTTTCAGTCCCAAAAATTATCGAAATTTTGCCGTTGGAAACCGTAGGACACAAACATGCCATTTTGAAATCGAAAGCCGTAGGCGAACCTCCGCTGATGTACGGTATCGGGACGTATTTTGCACTTGAAAACGCAATCAAACAATTCAATCCAAATTATAAGCACAAGTTTAACAGCCCATTAACTCCGGAAAAACTGCTAAACGCATTATACGATAACCATCCTAACGAATTTTAGATATGTCAATTTGGAAAACCGCCGCAAAATGTTTGCAGGCAAATATGAAAGTCGTTCTTCTGAAAGTCGTTTTTCACAAAGGCAGTTCGCCCGGCAAGCAAGGTTTTGAAATGTTGGTGTGTGAGGACGGTACTCTATTTGGCACTATTGGTGGCGGAAAAGTTGAGTATCAATTAGTTGAACTTGCGAAACATCGGCTTAAAACCGGAGAACTTAGCTCTAAATTCGTTAAACAAGTGCATCGTGAAGATGATTTTCACAGCTCCGGAATGTTCTGCGCAGGTGAGCAATGGGTGATTTTATTTCCTATTTTTCAGAAGCATGCTGCCCTGATAAATATTATTTTAAACCAAAATTCCGGAGGATTCAAAATTACTCCGGATTCAATTTCGTTTCAAGACGAAATATCTGACATTCAGTTTGATATTCATTCGGAAAATGATTGGGTATATCAAGAACGCATGTTGAAAAAATCGCTTTTGTATCTCATCGGCGGAGGTCATGTCGGCTTGGCAACTGCTAAAATTTTTCAGGATTTAGACTTTGAAGTTACAATGTTCGATAATCGAGACGGACTTAATACATTCGAGCAAAATATTTTCTCGAAAAGTAAACAGATTATTGATTTTAAGGATATTGCAAGAGTGATAACAGAAGGTAATCAAACTTATATAGTGATTTTGACTCATAATTTTGAGTCGGATGCGGAGGTTCTAAAATCGCTTCAATATTCAGATTTAAAATATATAGGCGTTTTAGGAAGTAAATCAAAAATAAATTTAATGTTTAACGATATGGCAAAATCAGGTGTGAGTGAAGCGTTTTTGAAACGTATAGACGCACCTGTCGGCATATCTATAAATAGTAAAACACCTGCAGAAATAGGGATAAGTATTGCTGCAAAATTAATTCAAGTCAGAAACTCTGCCTGAGTTGACCGTAAATAGTGTTTGTAAGAAAACGTATAAATAATTGAATATGTGTAAATTATAGCATTATTTTCAATCGAATGTTTTGTCATTTAGTAGTCATTCAATGGTCAAAAAGTTGTCATTCTTTGTTTTTTAATAGTTTCAATTGAATTTCGATTGAATTTCAACAGAATTTCTAAAAACATTCGGAACGAAATTTCGCAATATCGTAAAGAATTTCAACATGTTATGAGTTTTCTTACAAGCACTAATTACAAAAATCGTCAGCAAAATCTTTGGCTGTTTTTGAAATTAAAATCATTGGTACCTCCTTAATTATTTCAAAACAATCAACCAATTTCACATTTGCCCTCATTGTGGTTAGAATACATATTGTGCTTTATTACTATGGATAAAGAATTCGTTTTCTACATCGCTATTCTTTATCAGTAAAATAGATGCTTTTGATATTTTTATATCCATTCTTTTGTCTCCTTTTCAATTAATTCCATTTGTTTAATAGTAAACGTAATTATTTTTGCGCTATTTGCAACATTATCCATCTCATCGAGAGATAAAATTTTATTTTTGCGGTCTTTCAAATACTTTTCTAATACTTGATAACCGCCAATAAAAAAATAGTATACATTTTCGGGAATAGTTTCAAAGTATTGAGTTTTATTGACAAAAAGTATTTGTCGGATACCCTCATCTGTCTTTATTACTTTAAACTCAGGTTTGATTACCAAATTATCTCCGTTGCCTTTGAAATCACCTAAATTTTCATATTCTTTACCTTGTGGAATTTCAATGAGTAGGTGTTTTTTAATCAGTTCTTCGCCAAGTTTTGACATTTTTTTAAATAACTGTATATCATTGGTGAATAAAATTTTGGGATAGTCTATTTTTAAAAATTCAGCGTATTTTTTACGGTATGTATCGGAATGTAAAATCGCATATATATATCCTAAAATTTGCTCGGGTGTAAATTGATTATCATAAGTATTTTTAATGAATTTAGAAAAATCAGTTGTAAAGTTTGGGCGTTTTATTAAACCATTTTCTAAAATTTTAATATGTTCTTTTTTATTTTGCTCTTGTATTTTTTTTAATATTAGTAATTCGTTTTCATAATTCTCTTTTATTTTGTCAAACATTGTTCGTGTTTCTTCAAAGCCCATTCTATGTTCTTCAAAAATACTTATTTCTTGGTCGCTTGGTTTCTTGATTTTTTCAAAAATTTTTTTGTGTTTGGTAAATTCATTTTCTGCTATTTCAAAGGCTTTTTGATGTTCTAAAAAATCTTTTTCCTGTTTGCTTTGTGCTTTATTTATTGGCTCTATGTTGTTGTATAAATTTTGCTTTTCATAAATATATAACGGAAATACGTTTGCATTGTCCAACGAAGACAGAATACCTTTGTCTGTAATTAAATTGCTTACAAAATAATTATTTGAATTTATATCTCGACCAATTTTACATAAATTTAATGCAATATTATTTTTAGAATTATCAATTAAATGTTGCATTACTTCATTTCGCATTCTAAAAACAATATTTGGGTCGAAATAAATATATCTATTGTCAAAAGGTCTATAAGAAATTGATTTAATAAGATTTTCATTAAATCCTTTTTCCGCAACAATTTTTCTTTGCTCACTTATTTTCCATTGATAATTACTACTAAACTTATATTTTGTTTCAATTTCCTTATCTGAAATTGACAAATTGATAAAATCTTTAATTGCTGTTGCCAAATCAGTTTTATTTATATTAATAGCAAGTGTATCACGAGATGTTAAAATCCCTTGTGATTGCAAATGAAATATATGCTCAATAGGTATCCCTTTTTCGTATTCTTCTTTAAATTTATCCGATTTAGGAACAAAGAAATAATAAGGGGAAACAGGGTTTAGTTCTGAAAAATCAATATTTTCAAATGAATTTTCAAGGCACATTTGATACTTTTGAGAACGAGTGCCCCAAAAATCATTATGATAAATCTTTTTCTCAATTCCTTTTTTCTTAATCAAAATTGAAATGGTTACACCTTGTTCGATATCAAACACGTTTTCATCTTTTTCTCCGTCCGGCGTTTTCTCTTTTTTCTTGGCATTTCCATGCAAGTCAATAAAATACAATTGGTCAA
>DYOJ01000896.1 GCA_020720705.1 Acetofilamentum sp. | reverse complement strand
ATTCAGCGTGTCGGCTTGCCATTCATGGTATCAATTCATCTGCTACGAACTATAGACCTCAAGCTCAAGGACTACTATCAGTTCAACAAACGGTGAAATTTGACAATTTCAGGATGGAGAGTGTTCTCCTGTTGGAGCATTGGATGTTATTTACCCACTACAAATCACATAGACCCAGTTTTTTAATATTATTTCTGATATGCGAGTTTGTCTTTTGACTTTGTGACATGCGGGAAAATTGGATAGAAAAACAGTTGTTACTGTCAAATAAAGTATGACAATTCAATATGATACCGTAACATCGGTTCTATAATAACTGTTGTGATATTGTAATGAAAACTTTGTCATAATAATACTGTTCGGCGAAAGAAATAATTGGGAGGTGTTGATGAAACAGCGTGTACCTAAAAGAATGTGGGAAGCCGAGGATCAAGGGGCTGGATTCAAGATTTTAGGTGAAATTCCACCAAATCGGACAATAATGCTCACTCAAAAAGGGTTCGAACTTTGGGATGGTCCACTTTCTGTAGGGGAGGATGAATTGTGGGGTATTAAAATTGATGATTGTTATTTTTTAGCAAAATTAAATGACACAATGCTTGAGGAAATGGAGATCGAAAGCTTCATTAGAGCACTTTTTCTCGGTGGAGGTCCTTTTACAGAATGTACAATTCTCGAAAATGTTGCCCATATTCATGATGAAAATGGGAATAACGTAATAATTACCTGTGACAAAGCAAAAAAATGTCTCGACATTTTATTTGATGAATATGAAGAAGATAATCCAGATTATCCAGACGAAGACAAAATGAGCGACATCTTATGGAGCAGATTAGGTGAACTTCAAAAGGAATGTCTAAAATCAATAGACTAATTGCCGAACCAGGCGATTCACTTGACGCCGTAAACGTCGGCGGCGCTGACGCGGCAAGGCTTGATGGCGGCGCAAGTGACCTTGATCGTTCCCGGCGACTGCGTCGCCGGGAATCGCGGCGCTCACTTCGTTCGGCCTT
>DYOJ01000895.1 GCA_020720705.1 Acetofilamentum sp. | reverse complement strand
ATCTACTCAAATTACTGTTGAGAAATTACGTTTTATGGACACCCGAACAACGCCGATTCCTCAAACAGTTCTATACCAACGAGCAAGTGCTTGAAACGGGAAATGAAGACCTCATGGGGGCAATGATGACCTTGTCGGGGCTGCGATTTGATATTTGCCCCGTGTATGCTACTCCCGAACACCTCTTCGAAGCCTTTATGTATCACGACCCGAAACATGGAATTAAATACAAACAAGAAATTGATAAATGGCTGAAAAAGAGACATAATGAATATGAGAAAGCCGTCAAGGCATTCAATGAAATTGCATCGGAACGGCAAGAAGAACTCGAACATATTGCAAAACGCGAACATAAAAAAGAACTTGAAACTCTAAAACTTGAATCCAAAATTGAAAAATATATTCAAAAAAAATATCCGAAACACGAACACTATTTCCTTAGGCAAGCCCTGTTAAGTAACCCTTCCTATATGAATCCGAAAGTTGCGGTAACGAATCTCAACAAAATTCTGATTGAAACTGCGGCACGAAGTTTCGACAGTATTTCATCGTTTCATAATTACGAAAAATCATACAAAATAAAACGTATTTATCAAACAATCAAAGAAAAAGACCTCTTTGTGGATGCAGATTTTGAGAAATGGATAAACGCCGAACAAGACGAATGGGTGATAACCATGCTGGCTGTCTTGCTTTTCACCAAACTTTACGACCGAGAACTCGCTTATGCACGTTTGTTTATCCTGAACAACGAAAAATCGCGAAATTTTTGGAGACCAGGGCAAAAGTTTGATTATGAAGACTTTGTGGCTTGTAACGAACGTCAAAAAAACAAACCGGAGTAAAAAAATTCTGTTGAATGTTTTTGGGGCATCTCCAAAACCGCTTCTACAAGCGTTTTTGACGATACCTTGTCCTAACAGACGAAAACATGTCAAAAAATGACGTTTCCATTGTGAGAACGGACATGGAAACGTCATTTTTTTATCGTCTTGATAGAGGATTTGATTTAAT
>DYOJ01000894.1 GCA_020720705.1 Acetofilamentum sp. | reverse complement strand
AATATACTGCTTTTCCTTATTATTCAACGGTTGCAGAGTTTCTCAGCAGAGCCTATCTTAGTGCTCAACTTGGTCAAACTGACCGAGGCGGCACGCCTTTGCCAAATTTTTCAAAAAGTGATTTTGAGTATTTCAGCACACGTTGCAAAACTGCTCTTAACCCTGCGACATTTTTACAAAACAAAAATAAATCGAAACCCCGCCCAATATCCCGAAAATATCTATTTTAGTCGAGTTCAGTTTTTCAGCAGACCCTACTTAGATATTTTTAAAATTTGCTTTCCGAAAGAAAACGAAAAGAATATTTTAAGTTTTTCATCTCGATTAGATAAAATGATTGATGATGTTGATTCTAAATATTTTGCAATTTCAAAAAACGGAAAAACAAGTTTTGATTTCAAAAAAGGTAATGAAAATTGGCAAAAACTTGTAAAATCAAAGCAACGTCAAAAAAGGACGCTATCCGGAGCGGAAACATTCCCGATTGAAGTAGGCGAAATATCGCCGGAAATTGCTTTAAAAATAAAACACAAATCCGGCAAGATTTTATTAGAGCAAGGCGATTTAAAGTATGGATATACTCATATTTTAGAAAAACACGGAAAGGAAATTGAACAAACAACCATGTCCGTAATAGATTATGTAAAATTTGTTTGCTCAAACTTTAAAGAAATTCGTGTAGATGAAAAATACCCAAACTCACTAATTTTAGTTTACAAAAACGGTAAAACAAAAGTTGCGTTTATTCGGATGAATTATGTGCCGGAAGGCGATTATTACGGTGTTCGCAGTGGTTTTCCGATGCCCTATAAAAGTGTTGAAAAGAAAAAATTGATATGGTCAGAAGTGAGCACCTCCTAATTCGGTTGTCTGCATCCCGAATAATCTTGCAAAACGTTTCGTGTAAAAGCAGACGAAAACGCAAGGCGCAGAAACCCATATCAATCTGAATACAAAAGTAAAACAAAATTTTTAAAAAGTCAATATTAAATTTTACAATTATGATAACAGTTA
>DYOJ01000211.1 GCA_020720705.1 Acetofilamentum sp. | reverse complement strand
TGAAATTGAAAAAATTATATATAAACTCTATCAATTAACCGATGAAGAAATTGCAATAATTGAAAAACAATAAACCGATACAAAAATGTGCACACGGTAAACTGCACCTGCACACAACGGATTTTGTGGAAGGTATGCCGGGGGTGAGGTTTGAGTAAAAATGCAACTGAATAAAAACTATAAGTATTTAGTAATCAATAAAATGAGTTATATTATTGAGATATGAAAATAGAAAAGCCACAAATAAATAATTCGCAATTACTTATTTACATCTCCGAAACTGGAAACACAAAAATTGATGTTCTGTTTGAAGATGAAACAGTTTGGTTGGCTCAAAATCAAATTGCAGATTTGTTTCAAACAAGCAAACAAAATGTCAGTTTACATATCAATAACATCTTAAAAGAAAATGAATTAGATGAAAATTCAACTGTCAAGGATTTCTTGACAGTTCAGAATGAAGGTAACCGAACCATTAACCGAAACGTGAAACATTACAATCTGGATATGATAATTTCGGTAGGCTACCGTATTAAATCCAAATTAGCTACACGTTTTCGGCAATGGGCAACCGCACAGTTACGCGAATATATTGTTAAAGGATTTGTTTTGGACGATGAACGTTTGAAAAATCCGGATTTGCCGTTCGACTATTTCGACCAATTACTGCTTCGGATTCAGGATATCCGAACCTCAGAAAAACGTTTTTACAGAAAAATTACCGATATTTACTCCACCAGCGTTGATTACGACCCTACGACAAACGAAAGTATCTTGTTTTTCAAAACAGTTCAAAATAAAATGCACTGGGCAATTACAGGAAAAACAGCCGCCGATATTATTTATGAAAGAGCAGATAATCGCCTGCAAAACATGGGATTAACCAATTGGCGAAGCGACAGAATAACAAAACAGGATGTTTCGATTGCCAAAAATTATTTGAATATAGATGAAATTGAAGCGTTGAATAACCTTGTCGAACAATATCTTGTGTTTGCCGAGGGGCAAGCCAAACGCAGAATTCCGATGTATATGAAAGATTGGATTACGAAACTAAACGGGTTTTTAACACTCAACGACCGTGAAATTCTTGAACATTCCGGTAAAATTTCGCACGAACTCGCCTTAGAAAAAGCCGAACATGAATTTGAAATATATAAAACAACGCAGTTAGAACTTAAAACTGGACAAGACTCTGATTTTGAAAAAACTATTAAAAAATTGGAAGACAACATTAAACCAAAATTAAAGTAAGTAACACCATGAGCATAGAACGCTACCAAGTAACCGTTCACAAAGAAAGCCAAATCAAAAACGACCCCAACGATTGGGCAACCGAAACGGGCAATCCGCGCTATATTTTGGATTTGCTGTTGAGCATCATCAACGTCAGCGTTCAAACTGTGGATATTGTGGAGGGGCTGCCGGGGGTGAGGTTTGAGTGATAATAAGCAACGGAGAATTAAACAAGAGCAGAAAGAAAATAATAGTTATAAGTTTTGAACATAGCTGAATTAGTATAAATGAAAGATTTAACAACATCTACAATTGAAAGGCAAAATATCTTGAATAATAATTTTGCCATTGAACAAATTCAAGATTACATCGGCTTTACGGGCATATTATTTGATAATGAATATAAGTTTACAAAAGAAATGGTAGCAGATTTCTTTGAAGTTGAACAAAGAACAATTGAACGATATTTGGAGCAAAACGAACAAGAGTTGAAGCACAACGGATACGTTTTAACCAAAGGTAACAAGCTGAAAGAGTTAAAGTTACAGTTTGCTCACGTCATTAATGTCGGGAGCAAAACCACGCAATTGGGTTTGTTTAATTTCAGGTCTTTTCTAAACTTAGCTATGTTGCTGAAAGAGAGCGAAAAAGCACGACATTTGCGAAGTAAGATTTTAGACATCGTTCTGGACATCCTCAACCAAAGAACAGGAGGCGGAACAAAATATATAAACCGCCGAGACAAAGATTATCTGATAAACACGCTCCGCGAACATAAATACCGCAAAGCGTTTACAAGTGCTCTCAGCAGATTTGTTGCGTTGGGAAACTACAAATATTCGCTCTACACCGATTCTATTTACCAATATATTTTTAGAGAAAATGCAAAAGAATACAAACAAATACTGAAATTGCAAGAAAATGAAAACGCCCGTGATACGATGTATGCAGAGGTATTAAAGTTAATCGCCTCTTTTGAATTCGGAATAGCTTACGAAATTGAAAAAAAAAGCAAGGAACTAAACCGAATGTTGCAACCCGGCGAGGTTGATAGTATCATTAAGGATTTCGCCGAACATCCGTCTCAAATACCCCATGTGGAAGATGCGAGAATAAAAATGGCTTCACGCGACAATCATTTCAGAGATGCTTTTCATCACAAATTGCAAGAATATATCACTTCGGTTTCGCCGGCTGATTTTGAAAGATTTTTAGGCGAACAGAGTATTGAAAACTTCGAAATTCATCTTAAAGAAGTCGAAGATGTGTTTAAAAGACTAAAAGACAGCGAATAATGGCGGGAATAGTCTATTTTTCAAACATTGACGAAATAATTCAGTTGCACCAAAAAACAATTGAAGTAAGCGGCGGCGGCACAACCGGAATCATCAATTTAAACTCATTGCTTGCGGCATTGGAGCATATACAAAACGATTTATATTACCCCACATTTGAACAAAAATTAGCACATTTATTTTTTGTAGCAAACAAAGGACATTGTTTTAACGACGGCAATAAACGCATCGCTATTTCGATAGGCAGTATGTTTCTGCTAAAAAACGGATATCTTGTTGCGGCTCGTGCGTTTTTGGTGCGTATGGAAGCTATCAGTTATCATGTTGCCGCAGGTCGCATCTCAAAAGAACTTCTGTTAGAACTGATAACATCCGTTATTTACGAACCTGATTTCAGCGAAGAACTAAAATTAAAATTGATTGATTGTATTACTAATTGAAAATTAACAGTTTGAATTACAAATAATATGAGCAACATAATTTTATATCAAACCACCGAGGGGACGGTAAAAGTGGAAGTTCGATTTGAAAACGAAACCTTTTGGCTCACGCAAAAAGCAATGGCGGAATTGTTTCAAACAAGCAGAGAAAACATAACCATGCACCTTCAAAATATTATAAAAGAAGGTGAATTGGAAGAAAATTCAGTTAGTAAGGATTTCTTACATACTGCCGCAGACGGCAAAAATTACAAAACAAAGTTTTACAACCTTGATGCCGTCATAGCCGTAGGTTATAGAGTAAACAGCAAACAGGCAACTCAGTTTCGTATTTGGGCAACAAAAACACTCAAAGAATTTATAATCAAAGGTTTTGTATTGGACGATGAGCGTTTAAAACAGGGCAAAGAGTTCGGTAAAGATTATTTCGACGAATTATTGGCTCGCATTCGCGACATCAGAGCCTCAGAAAAACGCTTTTACCAAAAAATACGCGATTTGTTTACCCTCAGCAATGATTACGATAAAACCGACAAAAAAACAGAATTGTTTTTTGCCGAAGTGCAAAATAAATTGCTCTTTGCCGCGACCCGACACACTGCCGCCGAAATAATTGCCGAACGTGCAAAAGCCGATTTGCCCAACATGGGACTCACTTCGTGGAAAGGAAGCATCGTGAGAAAAGCCGATATTATTATTGCAAAAAATTATCTTTCGGAAGATGAAATAGATACACTGAATCGTTTAGTCGCCTTGTTTTTGGATACTGCCGAATTGCGCGTAAAAGACGAGATACCGCTGAGTATCAATTTTTGGAAAGCCGAAGCCGATAATGTCATTCAATTCAGCCGAAAACCGGTGCTGAAAAATGCCGGAACTATCAGCAATGATAAGGCGGTTGAAATCGCAGAACAACAATATCACATGTTCGATACGCAAAGAAAAAAAACAGAAGCACTGAAAGCCGATGAAGAAGACCAAAAAATTATCGAAGAACTAATCAAAAAAACGAACAAAAAACCATGAGCAAAGCAGAAATACAGTACCACGACATAGACAACTACCTCAGCCGCGAAGTGAAACTCGACATTATCCGAAAATTCAAGCACATCCGAAACGGCGACATCCGTTTCTCCGACGATGACTTATATTTTGAAGGCGAATTAGTAATTGATACAGAAGAAGATTAAAAATCATGGAAACAAAGGTAAATAAAAATATTTTGGACGATATTTTGGCAAATATCCCCGAAAACGAAGTCGGTATCACCGAATATCGTATGGATTTAGCCGTTAAAATTGACAAGGCAATGCGTGCACGCGGTTTGCAAAAGCAAGAACTTGCCGAAAAATTAGGCAAAAAACCGTCCGTCATCACAAAATGGCTCAGCGGCACACACAATTTCACGAGTGATACCCTCTGGCAAGTTGAGCGTGAGTCGGGCATAAAATTACTCAACCTCTCGCCCGAAACGCAAACTGAAAAAGTGTATATTTACACCACATCCGTAAACAACGCTCCTGTTCAAATGCCTGCAATGCCGGAATCCTCATTCGAAAAATCCGCACAAACGCATTTTTCTATTGTATCCGGTGCTTTATCTCAAACCCAAAAAATGGTATCATGAACGACATTCAGAATATAAATTTTTCATTCCGCCTTGCCTCAATGGACTTGTTGGAACGCACCTATGTTGCAAGTGCGAAACCATTGTCGGAAAAACCGATTTTTCATTTCGATATTTCCATAGAACACAAATTAAATACGTCGGCTAAAACCGTTATGGTATCGCCTTGTGTTAAAATTTTATCCGAAGACAAATCAGCCCAACTCGGTTCCATTAAAATAGCGTGCTTTTTTTATATCGAAAATTTATCAGACTTTCAAACCGATGAAAACGAAGTCAATTTGCCCGAACAAGTTGTCGTAACGTTAAATTCGGTATCGCTGTCCACCTTGCGCGGTGTGATGTTTTCCGAATTTCGCGGCACTCAATTGCACAATGCAATTCTACCGATAATTGACCCAAAAGCGTTCCAAACAAAATAGGGAGGGGGGGCAGCATCACCGGAATAGGGGGGCAGTATAGTCCGGAATATCCATATACAGCATTTCCACCAAAACGCTTGCCGCATGGGTGAAAAAATCCTGCGAAAACGAACTCAGCAACATCGGCTACATCAAAACGCAAAAGTATTTCACTTCAAC
>DYOJ01000210.1 GCA_020720705.1 Acetofilamentum sp. | reverse complement strand
TTCAATTTTGAAAAACATCCGGAATTACGCACGGTTTTTGCGGAAAATTTGGACAGCCGACGCATTATTTCGGAATTGGAATTGTTCGCCGGTTCGCGTATTTTGCCAAACGAAGATTTGATTTTTTTTGACGAAATTCAAGAATGTCCCGAAGCAATTCTGTCGTTACGCTATTTTTACGAAGAAAAACCTGAATATCATATCATTGCAGCCGGTTCGTTGCTCGAATTTGCTTTACAGGATATTTCATTTCCGGTGGGGCGTTTGCAAATGATTTCGATGTATCCGATGTCGTTTGCCGAATTTTTAATCGCAACCGGACACGAATTATATGCCGAAAAACTTGCGGAAGACTTTGAACTTTCTGCGCTTCATCTGCAAAAAATCAACGATTTGCTATACACATATTTCATTGTCGGCGGAATGCCGGAGTGCGTGCAAACTTATTTGAACACACAAAGTTATATGGAAGTAATTCGCGTTCAGGACGATTTGATTTCAACATTCCGACAAGATTTTTCTAAATATTCGGGATATTCCGACAAACGATGTTTAAACGAAGTGCTTCTGTCCGTAGCGAGAAAAGTGGGCGAACAGATAAAATACACCCAATTGAGCACAAATTTTACAAGCCCGACCGTAAAAAAAGCCTTTGACCTGCTCGAAACAGCACGACTTTTTACCAAAGTTCGGCACACGCCGGCAAACGGCTTGCCGCTGGGCAGCGAAGCATCCGACAGTAAATTTAAAGCCGTTTTTTTGGACATCGGTTTAATGTCGAACATGAACGGATTTTACTCAAACAAGGCAATATCGAAGCAAAATTTTACGATTTCGTTCAACGGTAGAATGGCGGAACAGTTTGTCGGACAAGAATTTCGCATTGCAGGAAACGGCGAGCTGTTCTATTGGGCACGCGAAGCGCGCGGCAGTTCGGCGGAAGTCGATTTTGTGATTTCGGTAAACGACGAAATCATCCCTGTTGAAGTCAAAAGCGGCAGTTCGGGCAGGGTAAGAAGTTTACATATTTTGCTCGAAAGTCATACGCACATCAACAAGGCAATCGTGCTCACCGAAAACCGATTCGGCAACCTCCCCGAACAAAAACTCCTATTCCGTCCGCTTGCCTATGCCGGCAGTTTGGGAAAGGTTTGATTTTTACCTTTTATTTTCGTTCTTTGAATATTTTTTTTGCACTTTTGTAAATAGAAATCAAACAATTTGTCATGCCCACAAAATTTTTCACAAACAAGCTCGAAAATACGCTTTTAAGTAAGATTGAAGGCGTTTTTAAGCATCGAAACATCCATTTTTTCGATGCTTTGGTTGGATATTTCTACGCCTCAGGGTATTTCAAAATCAGAAAATATATTGAGAAAACGGCAGAGATAAGAATTATTGCCGGAATTGCAATTGATAAACACATCCAAAAAGCGCAAGAGCAAGGTTTGATTTTTGCCGAAAACTACGAACAATCTCAGGAGGATTTTTTCAATGATTTGAAACAGAACATCCAACAGGCAAGCTATGACAAAGAAGTGGAAGACGGGATGTTTCAACTTATTCACGATTTGGCAACACGGAAAATCCAAATTCGTGTGCACCCGAATAAAAATATCCATGCCAAAATGTATGTTTTTCGAGAAAAGGAAAAACACGCTCACGGGTACGGTGTTGTGATAACAGGTTCAAGTAATTTGACCGCAGCCGGACTGACAACCAATTTTGAACTGAATGTAGAACTCCGCGACAACGAAGACATTGATTTTGCAGTTGAAACTTTTGACGAACTTTGGCTCGAAAGTGTGCCGATTGACGAAACATTTATTGCAAAACTGAAAGAGGAAACCTTTCTGAACGACAGTTTCACGCCGTATGCCGTTTACATGAAATTTCTGATTGAGTTTTTCGGAAACAGCATTGATTTCGACCCAAATTCGATAACCGATTTGCCAAAAGGTTTCAAACGCCTTAATTATCAAGCAGATGCCGTAAGCGAGGGTTATAAAAAAATGCTGAAACACAACGGATTTTTCCTTGCGGATGTGGTCGGACTTGGGAAAACCGTCATCGCGTGTTTAATTGCTAAGAAATTCTATTTTTCAAATGGTTTCCCGTCGCATCGCTCATGGACTTTAATCATTACACCGCCCTCAATCAAGAAAAATTGGACAGATACTGCCGAGATATTTAATCTCGAAAACTTTGATATTATCACAAACGGAAGTTTACACAAAGTCAAAAATCCGGAAAAATACGATTTGATTATCGTGGACGAAGCCCACAAATTCCGCAGCGATACCGCCGATATGTACGACCTTTTACAAAAACTTTGTAAAACGCCGACACGAAACCTAAATTCGGACGGTACGAAAGCGCAGAAAAAAGTGATTTTGGTTTCGGCAACGCCCTTAAACAACCGCCCCGAAGACATTGCGAACCTTGTGTATCTGTTTCAGGACAGCAAAAATTCGTCGCTCTTTACACACAATTTGCAGCATTTTTTTCGACAACATATTGACAATTACAAGAAAATCAAACAGATAAAAGACTTAAAATCTGTGCGTTCTGAAGTGAAAATGATTTATGACAACATCCGCGAACACGTTATTAAACCTTTGACTGTTCGTCGAACCAGAACCGATTTGAAGGAACACGACCAATACAAACACGACCTTGATGCACAAGGCATAATTTTTCCGGAAGTAAAGAAGCCCGAAAAAATATTTTATCAATTAGATGAAAATTTAGACGCACTTTACGATAAAACCATTCATTTTCTGACAGATGAAACCGACGGTTTGACCTACAATCGTTATCGTGCGATTCAATTCCTGACTGCCGAAAAAAAGAAAAAATACAAATCGCCCGACTTGATTTCTCAACAATTGGCGAAAATCATGAAAACCCTTTTGGTTAAGCGTATTGACAGCAGTTTTCATGCGTTCCGGCAATCGCTGCAAAGGTTTCATAACGCGACAAAAGCAATGGTAACCATGTTCGATACAGGCAGAATTTACATCGCGCCGAAACACAATGTCAGCGAATACATAAACGACGGCAGAGAAGAAGAACTTCTTGATATTTTAACCGACCTGCAAGACAGCGACCCGACCATTGAAATTTGCAGTCCGGATGATTTCGTTGCCGGCTTTCGCGAAGGATTAGACAAAGATTTTCGCATCTTGTCGGATTTGCTAAACGATTGGAATAAAGTAACTAACGACCCGAAATTAGAAACATTCAAAAAATATTTAGACGAACGTTTGCTCAACAAAAAATTTAATCCGGCTCAGAAATTAGTTATCTTTTCCGAAAGCAAAGAAACAACGGAATATCTGACCAAAGAATTAACAAAAGCCGAATTTAAAGATATTTTGACCGTAGAAAGTGCTACGCGCCGCGACAAGATGCCGCATGTTTCGACAAATTTCGATGCAAATATTTCGCTAAAAGAACAGAAAGACGACTACAACATCCTCATTTCCACCGAAGTGCTGGCAGAGGGCGTAAATCTGCATCGCGCAAACATTATCGTGAACTACGATACGCCTTGGAACTCCACCCGTCTGATGCAACGTATCGGGCGCGTAAACCGCATTGGTTCAACAGCTTCCGAAGTATATATTTTCAATTTTTTTCCGACCGCCAAAGTAAACAACGACATTGAGTTAGAAAAAAAAGCAATTATGAAATTGCAGGCGTTCCATGCCGCATTGGGCGAGGACAGCCAGATTTACAGCCCCGACGAAGAATTTGAAACCTTTGGCTTGTTCGACAAAAGCCCCGAAGATGAGCGCGATGAAACCCTCGAATATCTGATGCAAGTTCGGAAATTTAAAGCTGAAAATCCGGAGTTATACAAACAAATCAAAAATATGCCGCTCCGCGCAAGAGTCGGACGAAAAAACAAAACGCTTAAAGACAGTACCTTGTGCTTTATCCGCAATGCCCGCCGCGATGCGTTTTTCTATTGCAAAGCAGACGGAACAGTCGAAGAATACACGTTTTTGGATACCGTAAAACATTTTTTTGCTAATCCGTCCGAAAAATCATTTCCTTTGCACGAGTTGCACCACGAGCAGGTGAAGCGAGCAATTGATTTTTTTGCCGAAAAAATAGAAAAGGAAAAAGCAAAAGATAAAAAAGTGGACACCACACAAGGTCCGAATGAGAAAAAAGCACTGGCTTATTTGGACGGTATTTTGAATATTCCGTTGCTGAACAACGAAGAAAAAGACCTGATTCAAAAAGCGATGTTGGCAATTAAGTTAGGTAAATTTCAGAATTTGCAACGTGATATTAACAAATTGCAACGTGATACAAAAATGGTAAAACCAATAATAATTATCGAAAAATTGATTGAAATTATAAAAGAATATCCTTTACAAGATGATGAAAAAAGCGAATCCGTGATGAAAATTCAAAAAATGCTCGGCGCATCGTTGAATCCGGAAATAATTATCAGTGAGAGTTTTACCGTATAATTTTATTAGAATATGAAATTTGAAGATTTAGTAAATATTATTAAAGAAACGGATAATGTCTTAAAACAAAGGGCATTAGTAGCCGTAAATATATCGATTACAATTCGGAATTGGCTAACGGGTTTCTATATTGTCGAATTTGAGCAAAACGGCGATGACAGAGCAAAATACGGCGAAAAACTATTGCAAAAACTTGCCAATGAGTTAAAAGGTAAACAGTTAAAAGGTTACTCTTTTACCAATTTGTTGCAAAACAGGCAATTTTATAAAACATATCCCAAAATAGTCCAAATAATTGAAAATAAACATATTGAAATTTATCAGACAGTGTCTGATAAATTGAATCACATGCAGATTAATCAGACAGCGTCTGATAAATTGAAAGAAGACGAATATTTAGGCGTACCTATTGTAGATTTGGTAACCAGACTTTCTTTTTCTCATTTACTTGAACTCATTAAACTTGACGACCCGTTAAAACGTGCGTTCTACGAAATTGAATGTATTAAAAGTAATTGGAGTGTCCGCGAATTACAAAGGCAAATCGGCAGTTTGTTGTTTGAACGCACCGGACTTTCGACCAATAAAGAAAAAATGATTGAACTTGCCAACAAAAAAGCAAGCCAATTTTTACCCGAAGATATTATTCGCGACCCGTATATTTTTGAATTTCTCGGTTTGAAACAACATGAAGT
>DYOJ01000893.1 GCA_020720705.1 Acetofilamentum sp. | reverse complement strand
GACATCACAAACCACCGCCCCCGCAATTATTCATAAATTGGTTGAGACTTTCGAGAAGAATTTAGACTCGTATGGTTCAAGCAAAAACGAAACGGAATTACGCCGTGAATTTTTAGACCCATTTTTTACTGCGTTAGGCTGGGACGTTGCAAATGAAAAAGGTTATGACGAAGCCCATAAGGAAGTGATTCACGAATTTTCTGTTGAAGTAGCGGGACAAGGCAAAAGAGCAGATTATGCTTTTCGCACAGGCGCAGATAAATTTGATTTTCTCGTTGAAGCCAAGAAACCTTCTGTAAAAGTTGAAACCAGTCAAGAAGCGGCGTTTCAAATCCGCAGATACGGATGGAGCGCAAAACTTCCCATTAATATCTTGACCGACTTTGAACATTTCGCCGTTTATGATTGCCGCACAAAGCCAAGTTATAACGACAAGGCTTCAATGGGGCGAATCATGCTCATTCATTACAAAGATTATGTTTCAAGATGGAATGAGATTGTGGAAATCTTTTCGCCCGAAGCCGTGCGGAAAGGTTCGTTTGCCAAATATGCCGAAGGCACTTCGCGCAAAAAGGGCGCAGCGGACGTTGACGACGCATTTTTACAGGAAATTGAACGCTGGCGGGAATTGCTTGCAAAAAATATTGCCTTGCGAAATGATGATATTGATATTGCAGGCTTGAATTATTCCGTTCAAATGACGATTGACCGCATTGTATTTTTGCGAATTTGTGAAGAACGTGGAATCGAGCCTGAAAATCAGTTACTTGAAATTACCAATACCGATAAAGTGTATGAAGAATTATGCGAGTTATTCAAACGGGCAGACACGAAATACAATTCTGGCTTATTCCATTTCAAGAATGAAAAAGAAGTAATAAGCCGTCCCGATGATTTGACTCTTTCCCTTTCAATTGACGACAAGGTTTTGAAAGACATCATCTCGAATTTGTATTATCCAAAAAGCCCGTATGCTTTTCTTTATATTCCTTCCGATATTTTAGGGCAGGTTTACG
>DYOJ01000892.1 GCA_020720705.1 Acetofilamentum sp. | reverse complement strand
TTTTGGTCATTTTGGATTCAGACCACAGTAAAGCCCACGTAGATGAAGAGATGAGAATTTACAACGAATTTGTTACCGTTGGAAGTTACCTGATTGTGGAAGATTCGATAGTGAATGGGCACCCGGTACGTCCAGAATTTGGTCCAGGTCCAATGGAATCCCTAGAAGAGTTCCTAAAAACTAATGTCCACTTCACCATAGACAAAAATCGTGAAAAATTTTTTATGACGCAAAATGTTAATGGATATCTGAAAAGAATATCGTAATTATTTATAAATCGCATTTCAATAAAGGTATTTATCATGCACCAATCGGCAATGAATACAGCGAAACTTTTTTTCGACATTTACGCAACGGAACAAAATTTTCCGAAGGGTGCCAAAGTTCTTGATGTTGGTTCTCAAGATGTAAACGGTTCGCTGAAAGAAGTTTGTCCCAAATTCTTAGCGTATCTTGGGGTTGATTTCGTCTCAGGGAAAGGAGTTGATGTCGTTTTGCAAGACCCCTACAAGATGCCTTTTGAAGATGAACACTTTGATATCATCGTGTGCTCATCTGTGTTTGAACACTCTCAGATGTTTTGGTTGCTTTACCTCGAAATTATGAGAATTTTGAAACGACAAGGTGTTTTCTACCTAAATGTGCCATCCACCGGAGAGTTTCATCGCTATCCAGTTGATTGTTGGAGATTTTACCCTGATAGTGCTAACGCATTGATAGAATGGGCAAAACGCAATCATCTTAACCCTGTATTGTTGGAGTCATTTATTTGTACTCAAGATTCTGTATTTAGTGATTCTGTTGCAGTTTTTTTGAAGGATACCACTTATCTATCCAAATATCCTAAAAGAATTTTAGATGTGAAAAAGGATTTTATCAATGGACTTGATTCAAGAGTTGTGGGATTTCGTAATCACACTGCTGCAACCCAAGATATTTTGAAATTGCAAGTAATTCAGCAAATTGCATCAGGACAGATGAAGGTTAGTGCATTTTAGCTCCTCAAGCAGGCTTTT
>DYOJ01000209.1 GCA_020720705.1 Acetofilamentum sp. | reverse complement strand
GTATATAAAAAAAAGAACCGATTGCCTTTTTGACGAGCAATCGGTTTTCTTAAATCTGAAAGTCGTATCAGCCCAAATATTGTTTGAGAAGATTGCTGCGCGAAGTGGTTCTGAGGCGTTTTATTGCCTTTTCACGAATTTGACGCACCCGCTCACGAGTGAGGTCAAACTGTTGTCCGATTTCTTCGAGCGACATTTCGATGCCGCCTAAGCCGAAAGATAAACGCAAAATGGTACGCTCACGTTCGGTGAGGGTAGCCAAGGAGCGGTCAATTTCGCGTTGCAACGATTCGAGCAACAGTCCTCTGTCCGCTATCGGCGAGTCGGAATCTTCGAGCACATCTAACAAGCTGTTGTCTTCGCCTTCAGCAAAAGGGGCATCAACGGAAACGTGGCGACCAGAAACTTTCATGGTATCCATGATTTTGTTTTTCGGTATCTCCAATAGTTCCGATAATTCGTCCTCTGTAGGGCGACGCTGAAATTTTTGTTCAAATTCAGCAACGGCTTTGTGATACTTGCTCAAAGAGCTGACTTGGTTCAAGGGCAGTCTGACAATCCGCGATTGCTCGTTAATGGCTTGCATGATTGACTGGCGTATCCACCATACGGCATAAGAAATAAACTTAAACCCGCGTGTTTCATCAAATTTTTCAGCAGCTTTTATCAAGCCTAAATTACCTTCGTTAATTAAGTCGGGTAAACTTAAGCCTTGATTTTGATACTGTTTAGCAACTGATACTACGAAACGTAAATTGGCTCTCGTCAATTTTTCGATTGCAGTTTGGTCGCCTTTTCTGATACGTTGGGCAAGCTCAACCTCCTCTTCTACGCCGATAAGGTCGTAGCGTCCGATTTCTTGTAAATACTTGTCGAGGGAAGCACTCTCGCGATTGGTGATAGACTTAGTAATCTTGAGTTGTCTCATAAGAGAATCAATTTATTATGAGTAACCGGTTAAAGTGATACTTTGGTAAGAACTAAAATACAAAAATAGGGCATTTTTATCGGCTTGTCAATGCCGAAGTGCAAATAATACGAAAAAACGACCTAAATATTGTTCTTATTTGTATTTATTCTTGAACCGGTAATATTTATCATTCTGTATTATAGTTTGTTAGGGTAGGCTACTTTTAGTAGTTAAAAAACGTTAATTCAATTTTTTAAATTAATTTTGACCGGTATAAATACAAAAAAGCCGCCCTAAAAGGACGGCTTAATCCATATTCAGATATATTTCAAATATTAATTTCCCTGTTTATCGTTCAAGAAATTTAAAACGTAGGCGAGGTTGCTTTGCGACACACTCATAATGTGGGCTTCGCCTTTAAACAGGTAGGCATTGTTCACGTTATCGGTTCCGGATGGGCGATAAACTTTTACACCGTTTCTGTTTGCCACTAATTCTGCAAACTCGGTTGTTTCGCTTACTTGGATACGTTCGAACAATCGTCCGTTTTTTTGATACGATTTTACTTCGTCTTTTGCAAATACGATTTTCTTTCCGGTCTGGTCTGTTGCGACTAAAAATCCGTTGAGTCCGTAACGCAGTTTCTCAAAATAAAACGTACCTTCGGTAGTGATTACGTAATTGGTAGCATAGCTGCTTTGAGCCGTTGCATCAAAATTCGCAATTAAAATTGCGGAAAAAATCACTAACATTACTTTTTTCATATAAAAAAAATTAGTTAAAACAAAAATCATGTTCCGGGTTTGTTTGTTTGAAGAACATAATTTGTCAGCTTTTGACGATGCAAATGTATGCCTATTCAAATCGTTTTTGCAAATTTTTTGTGTTAATTATATATGAATTAATATGATATAAAACATGTTTTTTTGAATCATTTGTGCTTTAATGTATTGATAAGCAAGTGTTCGTCAAGTAACATTAAATTAATATACGACTGATAAAAAAAGGGCTTTTTGTGATAAAAAAACACCCGAAAACGAGTTTCGGGTGTACGGTTTACAGGATAAATTTACGATTTTCGTTAATCTTCTTCTTCCGATTCGTGTTCTTTTATCAGTTTATCTTGAATTTCGCCCGGTACGGGTGCATATTCGGCAAAAGCCATTTCGTAAGTGGCTCTTCCGCCTGTAATTGCGCTTAGGGCTGTCGAATATTTGGAAATTTCGGCAAGCGGAACTCGTGCTTTAATAATTTCGAATCCTTTTTCGCTGTTCATTCCCATAATTATTGCTCGTCTGCCTTGTAAGTCGCTCATTACATCGCCCATACGGTCGGTCGGTACCATTACTTCAAGGTCGTAAATGGGTTCGAGAATTTTTGGACCTGCTTTTTTGAAAGCCATTGAGAAGGCTTTTGCTCCGGCAAGTTTGAACGACATTTCGTTTGAATCCACATCGTGCATTTTTCCGTCATAAACACTCACGCGGATGTCGCGAGCATAACTGCCGGTGAGTGGTCCGTTTTCTATTTTTTCCATCAAGCCTTTAATAATTGCAGGCATATAGCTGGTGTCTATGACTCCGCCAACGATACAGTTATAGAAAATGAGCTTGCCGCCCCATTTCAGTTGGATTTCTTGGGTGTCGCGGACGGTTACGGTATGCTCTTTGCCTTCGATTTTGAATGTGGAAGGAGCCGGTTTGCCTTCTTCATAAGGATCAACAATCATGTGTACTTCGCCGAATTGACCTGCACCTCCGGATTGTTTTTTGTGTCGGTAATCTGCTTGTGAGGCTTTGGTAATGGTCTCGCGATACGGAATACGCGGAGCAAGAAACTCAATATCAATTTTATACGTGTGGTCGAAATGCCATTTTAAGGTATTCAAATGGTGTTCGCCTTGCGAATGTAAGATAAGTTGCCGCAGTTCGGACGAGTATTCCAGTATGTATGTCGGGTCTTCGTGAGCCAGTTTGTGCAAATATTCACCCATTTTCTCTTCGTTCGATTCGCTTTTGGCATGTATGGCTGCTCTGTATTTGGGGTTAGGGTAGGGAACTCCGGCGAAAATTCTGTCCGTTCCTTTTTCATTCAGGGTGTGTTCGTTTTTGGTAGATTTTAGTTTTACCGTAGCCGCAATATCGCCTGCACAGACGGTGGGCACGGATTCGCGCATTTTACCGTTCGAGACGAAAAGCTGAGACAGACGTTCTTTGGAGCCGTTGTTTTCGTTTATCAGGTCATCACCTTCATTGATAGTTCCCGACATCACTCTGAAAAACATGACTTCGCCTAAATGCTCTTCTACCGATGTTTTAAAAATAAACAGTGATTTTTTTCCGGTTTCTTCGGCTGATATTTCAACTCCTTCTTTTGTTTTTGGTTTTTGAGCCAACAGTGGCGACGGCATTGCATTTTTAATAAATTCCATGATACGCTCCGTGCCGTAATTTTTCTTTGCACATGCACACATCAACGGAAAAAAACTTCGGGTAAGAATACCGGCAAGAATGCCTTGGCGAAGTTCGACTTCGGTCAAAGTGCCGTTTTCAAAAAATTTCTCCATAAGTTCTTCGGTGCTTTCGGCTGCCGATTCAATGAGTGCATTGCGATATTCCTCAGCTTGGTCTGCTTCTTCGGCAGGGATGTCGGAAATGACGGGCGCAGAATTTTCATCTTTCCACGTGTATTGTTTCATTTTTATCAGGTCAATGATTGAATTAAAATTCGGACCTGCATTAATCGGGTATTGTAACAATGCTACGTTGCCGAATTTTTCTTTGGCTTCGTCAAGGGTTTTTTGGAAATTGCTGTTGTCGTGGTCAAGGTGATTTACGATAAACATCACCGGTTTCCCGAGACGCTCAACTGTGCGCCAATGAACTTCCGTTCCTACTTCTATGCCGTTTTGAGCATTTAATACGATTACGGCTGCATCCGAAGTGTAAACCGAAGAGACCACGCCGCCGATGTAATCCAATGCGCCCGGAGCATCCAATATATTTATTTTAACACCTTCAAATTCTGTGTGTAAAACGGACGCATAGACCGACCCTTGAAACTCTTGTTCAATCGGACGGTAATCCGATAGTGTATTTTTACTTTCAACCGCACCTCTACGTGCAATTTTTTTACCGGCAAAAGCCATACTCTCGGCGAGAGTGGTTTTGCCGCTACCCGCATTGCCGATTAATGCAATGTTTCGGATATCGCAGGTTTTGTAAACTTTCATCTGATAACTGATTTAATACTGTGAATACTCTGTTGAATTTGATTGATTGTGCTCTAAAAAAACGATTTTCGGCACAGCAAACAAAGGTAAAAAAAAATAAAATGCCTACGATAAAGTATGTTGTAGAAATACATTTTTTTTCTTTTTGTATGTTTCGTAATTTTTTAAAAAATATGCTTTAATTTTTTCGTGATTCGGTATTTCGTATTATTTTTGCACTTTGTTTCGGCTCTGTAGCTTAATGGATAGAGCATCAGGTTTCGGCCCTGACGGTTGGGGGTTCGAGTCCCTTCGGAGTCACGTTTTTTTATGCGCTAAATACTTGTTTGAAGGTATTTAGCGCATTTTTTTTATTTCACAGTGTATCTGTAATTTGCCGAATCTCAATACACCAAATCAAATTGCTGATTCATACCGAATGGCGAACAAAATGTTGAAAAAAGATTGACATTTTCATGTCCTATCGGACGATGGAAAATCTTTTTTGACATGCTTTCGCCCGATAGGACAACGTATCGTCAAAATAACCAACTTGAAAGCGGTCTGGTATCACTACGATACAACCGACAAACTGATTATGTTTGCTTATCGGGTCTTGTACCCACCAACGCCCGAGCATGGCATCATACATGCGTGCGCCGTAATCCAACCAATCCAAACCGAACTCATCCTGTTTTTCTTTGCCGTTGTATAAGTACTTGTTTTGGTGGGCGTTAGCGGGGGTGTTGTATGTTAAACTATTTATGTTCATGCTAAACGGATAGTATGAGTTATCCTACAATACGTCGCCTTTTTCGTTAAACACAATCCTAACATTTCCCAAATGGTCGGTGAGGTGTCTCACAGTTGTTCAATTTCGGTCTCAGACAATCCGGTGCTTTGGGAAATCATCTTTTTGGGTATTCCAAATAATTTCATTTGGCGGGCACTTTCAAAGAGTCTTTGTTTCGCTTCTTCCTCTCGCTGTTTCGCTTGTTCGATTTCTTTGAGGATGGTTTCGTAGTGTTTTTCGTAGTCGAGTTCGATTTCTACACCGGTGTTTATTTCGTTGTCTCCGG
>DYOJ01000208.1:1720-5210 GCA_020720705.1 Acetofilamentum sp. | reverse complement strand
AACTCTCAACTTTAAACCGTAAACAGTATAATAGTGCAAATCCTTTTCATCAATAAAGTGTGTTTAGGTGCCATCCGATGTGTATTGCAAAAAAAGATATAAAAAACAGATTTGATGATAGATAAAGAAAAGAAAATACAAATTAGAAATAGCACCGCTGAATTTTTGATTTTTACAAATCAAAGTAAAACATCAACAATTGAAGTTCAATATGAAGATGAGACAATTTGGCTTAGTCAAAAACTAATGTCTGAATTATTTGATGTTGAAGTTAATACAATTAACTATCATCTTAAAGAACTTTACAAAAGCGGAGAAATTCAGGAAGACGCAACTATTCGAAAATTTCGAATAGTTCAACAAGAAGGAAATCGTACGATAAACCGAGATGTAGAATTTTACAATTTAGATGCAATAATATCAGTTGGATACAGAGTAAATTCAGTTCGTGCAACTCAATTTAGACAATGGGCAACGCAAGTATTGAAAGAATATGCTATAAAAGGATACGTTCTTGACCGAAAAAGAATGGAAAACGGTGCATTTTTAGATGAAGATTATTTCGAGCATCTACTTGAAGAAATTCGTGAAATTAGATTAAGCGAACGTCGCTTCTACCAAAAAGTTACTGATATTTATGCAACAAGTGTTGATTACAATAAAGATGCAATAATAACAAAGGAATTTTTTGCAAAGGTTAAAAATAAGCTTCATTATGCAATTCATCAACATACAGCAGCAGAGTTAATTGTAGAACGTGCAGATAGTCAAAAAGAATTTATGGGATTGACTTCTTCGAAAAATAGTCCCAATGGGAAAATATTTAAATCCGATGTTTCGATTGCAAAAAATTATCTCTCAAAAGATGAATTAGATGCCTTAGGGAGAATTGTAAATGCTTATCTTGATTTAGCTGAGAATAGAGCCAAACGCAATATTCCGATGACAATGGAAGATTGGGCAAAACGCTTAGATTTGTTTCTTCAACACGATGACAGAGAAATTTTGCAAAATGCAGGAAAAATCAGTCATGAAATAGCAAAAGAACACGCAGAAAGTGAATTTGAAAAATATCGCATCGTACAAGACCAATTATTTCAATCAGATTTTGATAGATTAATTAAGACAATATAACTAACATTGTGTTACCCGACATTTACCCTTGAATTGATTTCGAATATCGTATCTTTTGAACAAGGGTTTATATAACTAACATTTTCATTTAACACCAAATTTTCAATAAATATAAATTATAGACAGATGAAAAACCGCTTCATAGTGCTGATTGTTTTCTCAATTATTTTGAGTTCCTGTTATACGTATGAGAAACAAACCGCCGAAACTTCGGCAAATTACGCTTCAAAATCGGAAGAGCCGCCGTATCAAGCTTCACGCACAAAAATATTTGACCTCATACATACTGATTTGGATTTAAAATTCAATTTCATCGAAAAATCGGCACACGGAAAAGCAATTATCAGTTTAAAACCACATTTTTATGCTCAAGATTCAGTGCAACTTGATGCTCGCGGATTTGAAATTATCAGCCTTTCCAAAAACGAAACAAACCTTACTAAACCTCTGGATTTCAGTTATAACGGTGAAATTATCACGATAAAATTAGATAAGAAATATTCACGTAAAGATACGCTTGTAATCGCAATTGACTATAAAACGTTTCCGGACAAATTGCCCGAGAACGGTTCGTGGGCTATCCGTTCGGACAAAGGCTTATATTTCATTGATTCTCAAACCGACAACCCACAAATTTGGACTCAGGGCGAAACACAATCAAACTCGGCATGGTTTCCGACAATTGATGCACCTAATCAAAAAATGTCGCAACGTATTCGCATGACAGTTCCTTCGGATTTCAAAACGCTATCAAACGGGATATTGATATATTCTGTTGATAATGAAGACAATACAAGAACAGACACGTGGCTGCAAACAAAACCGCATGCGCCATATTTGGCTATGATAGCAGTCGGACGTTTCGAGATTTTAAAAAATTCATGGTCGGGCATTGATGTAAATGTTTATGCCGAAAAACATCAAACGCAAACGGCAAAAGCGCTTTTTGCCAAAACCGATAAAATGCTCCGTTTTTTTTCGGAAAGATTGGATGTTGTGTATCCGTGGGACAAATATAGCCAAATCGTTGTGCGCGAATTTGTTTCCGGAGCGATGGAAAATACAAGTGCCACAGTGTTCGGAGATTATGTTTTAACCTTTCGGAACGAAACCGAACGCATTGAATACGAAACAGTTGTAGCTCACGAATTATCACATCATTGGTTCGGCGATTTGGTTACTTGTGAATCGTGGGCGAATTTACCTTTGAACGAATCTTTTGCAACATATTTTGAATATCTCTGGCTTGAACATGAATACGGGCGCGAAACTGCCGATGAACATTTGGTGTCAGACAAAAATTCGTATATGTTTGAGTATATATTTAAAAATGAGGAGCTTATACGCTTTCACCACACACATCGGGACGACATGTTCGATTCCCATTCCTATCAAAAAGGTAGTCTGATTTTACATTACTTGCGCAAAACAGTCGGAGATGAAGCATTCTGGGATGCTTTAGAATTGTATCTAAAACAAAATCAATATAAAACTGCTGAAATTCACGACCTTAGACTTGCTTTTGAAGAAGTTACGGGTCAAGATTTGAATTGGTTTTTTAATGAATTTTTCTTAAACAAAGGCTATCCTCAAATTTATGTCCGAACAAAGTATAATTCTGAATCAAAGGCATTTACACTTACAGTTTCGCAAAATCAAAACCTTTCAAAAGCTCCGCATTATAAATTGCCTTTAGATATTGATTTCTATTTTCAGGATACAATTATCAGACAAAGAATCGTTCTTGCCAATAACGAACATTCTTTTGATTTCAAATTTGATACAGAACCCTTGCTTACAATCGCGGATGCAGAAAGTGCCGTTCCGGGAAAAATTCAGCAGTCCAAAAATGCGAAGGAATACCTAATTCAAGGTTCGCGCGCAAAATTATACGTTCATGTAACCGAAGCTCTTGACTTTTTTAAAAGCCAAACCCCTGACGATGAGATAAATGAAATGTATCTCAAACTTACGGATTACCCCTTTGCTCCGATTAGAAAACGTGCAATAACACAATTGAAGGTAAAACCGGGCAGCAAACTTTACGATACTTACAAGCAAAAATTAGAACAACTTTCAAAAAACGATTTAGCCCCCGAAGTAAGAACGGCAGCTAAAATAAAATTATCAAAGTAAAAATACCAAAAGAACCGCATGTTTGTAGTTAGTAGTTAGTAGTGAGTAGTGAGATGTATGATTTTTTACAGAAAATCAGCACAATACGAAAATATTTTGAGCTAAAGCCTATGATTTTAAATCAATTTACTACTGCATAAATGCCGTAGCTAATTGAAGTATAACCGATATATTTCGTTATAATCCCTTTGCTGAAAATTTGCTTGTAACAAACTTATAC
>DYOJ01000208.1:0-1620 GCA_020720705.1 Acetofilamentum sp. | reverse complement strand
CAACACCCAACACCCAACACCCAACACTCAACACCCAACACTCATGATTAATTCCTACCCTTCAAAATATTTAGATAATGCAATTGCCGAATTGGCAAAACTACCCGGAATCGGAAAAAAAACAGCACTTCGATTGGCTCTATATCTGCTGAAACGCCCCACAGAGGATGTCGAACTTTTCGGGAACAGCATTATCGAAATGCGCAGAAAAATAAAACATTGCAATGTCTGTAAAAATATTTCAGACCATGATATTTGCGACATTTGTGCTGACCAAACTCGTGATACTACCCAAATTTGTGTGGTCGAAAATATCAAAGATGTGCTTGCCGTTGAGAACACCCAACAATACAGTGGTTTATACCATGTTTTGGGAGGTTTAATTTCGCCGATGGAAGGTATCGGACCGGACACATTGGAATTTGAAAGTTTAATTGAGCGTGTAAAATCCGGCAAAATAAAAGAAATAATCCTTGCCCTGAGTGCAACCCCCGAAGGTGATACAACAAATTTTTATATTTATCGAAAAATTGGGACTATTCCATTGACAGTCAGTGCAATAGCAAAAGGAATATCAGTTGGTAGCGATTTGGAATACACAGACGAAATTACGCTCGGTCGCTCAATAAAAAACCGAATACGATTTGACGGATAAAAAAATATTTTCCGAATATCAGTCGAAATATTTATTTTTGGACGAAAAAAAAATCAATCATGGAGCACAAAATCGCAGAAGCATTTAAGCAAAAAGACTGGCAGGAAATTAAAGCTAACGACTCTTGGATGGTCTTTAAAATCATTTCGGAATTTGTTGAAGGATTTGAAAAACTCGGAAAAATCGGACCCTGCGTCAGCATTTTCGGTTCCGCTCGCACAAAACCCGACAGTCCGTACTACCAACTTGCCCACGACATAGCCCAAAAGCTAACTCAAAAAGGATTCGGAGTTATCACGGGAGGCGGTCCGGGTATTATGGAAGCCTCAAATAAAGGCGCGAAAGCCGGCGGCGGTAAAAGTGTCGGTTTAGTTATCAATTTACCCTTCGAGAAAGGCGGTAACGAATACATTGACAGCGACAAAATTATCAGTTTTGATTTCTTTTTTGCTCGTAAAGTGATGTTTGAAAAATACTCGCAAGGTTATATTGTCCTGCCGGGCGGATTTGGAACATTGGATGAATTATTTGCCTCACTTACGCTGATTCAAACCGGGAAAATAGGTAAGTTCCCTATTGTTCTGGTCGGCAAATCATTCTGGTCCGGGCTTTCCGATTGGATAGAGGCTACCATGAAGCACGAATTTAAAACTATCAGTGCACACGATACCGAATTATTTTCAATTGTTGATTCCGCAGACGAAGCCGCTGACTTCATAGAAAATTTCTACAAAAAATACGTCATCAGTCCGAATTTTTAAACAGTTTATTGATTTTTTTTCCAATATCAAGGCAGATTCAACATAAGTCGTCAGCATTGTCTTAGATTACAGACATCAGATTACAGACATCAGATTACAGACATCAGACTATAAAATATACTGTTTACGATTTATAGTTGAGAGGTTATTTCAATACTTCGTTAGATTTTAGAATTTAGATGTTAGACATTAGACTCAAATCGC
>DYOJ01000207.1:3357-5214 GCA_020720705.1 Acetofilamentum sp. | reverse complement strand
AGATTTGAGACAAGAGATTTGAGACAAGAGATTTGAGACAAGAGATTTGAGACAAGAGATTTGAGATATTATACTAAACCGCTGTCATGTTTGTTATTTTGACGATACTTTGTCCTATCGGACGAAAGCATGTCAAAAATGACTTTCCATCGTCCGATAGGACATGGAAACGTCAATCTTTCTCTACATCTTGATAGCCGTTCAGTATTAGACTCAAATTTATTTATTACAGTTAGTTACAATCTGTTTTTCTCAGTCAAATTTTCAGAAAATCCATATAGTATTGCAAACAAAAACAACTAAACAATTAACCAATTAACCAACTAAACAACTAAACAAAAAACAAAAAACAATTAAACAATTAAAATATTAATTCATTTCCGCATGAAACGCTCAAAATTCGTAAAACTCGCCCTGCATTGGCAAATCCTGATAGCAATCGGTATTGCAGTCGGTTTCGGACTATATTTTCCGACACAATATAAATGTACACCCGAAACATTTGACGACTTTCGACTTAAAGCAGATGAATTTAACAGCTTTGAAATTACGGCATTAGAACAAATTATTACCGATCCTACACAAGGCGAAGCTGCTTTTTTAACCTCGGTTGAACAATATTTAGGAAAACCTTTGGTACCAAAACAAAAGAAACAACTTCTCAAAGCAGCACGCCACAATCCGCCCTTATCTTGGGTAGAATGGTTCGGAATCCTATTTCTGAAAGCCCTGCGCATGATAATTGTGCCTCTGATTATCAGCTCAATAATATCCGGAATTGCAAACATAAACACAGCAGATTCTCTGGGAAGAATCAGCCTTAAAACAATATTGTATTACCTCTCATCAAGTTCCTTTGCAATACTTGTAGGTCTGATATTTGTAAATATTCTAAAACCGGGTATCGGCGTTGATATAAACCTGACCCAAGAAGTCGAGAACATCGAATTTACAAGCGGCTCGTTTTTTAACACGTTGCTCAATATTGTTCCGGACAATATATTTAAAGCTTTCGCGGAACAAGATATGCTGGCAATTATATTTTTTTCAATTATGTTCGGCTTTTTTATCACACAAATACAAACCAAACAGAAAGAATTACTCACTAATTTTTTCAATGCCACCAACGATGTAATGATGAAGATGACCTTATTCATCATACGTTTTACCCCGCTTGGTGTGTTCGGAATAGTAGCAAAAACCATTGCCGACAATGCAGATAATTTAGGCAACATGGCACAAGGCTTGGGAATGTATTCTTTAACGGTTATTGGCGGATTGGCGTTTCATGCTTTGGTTGTTATCCCCTTGTTTTTATATATTGCAGGCAGAAGTAACCCTCTTAAGGTTTATCGAGCAATGCGTACGGCTTTGCTTACAGCATTTTCGACCTCATCATCTGCCGCAACTATTTCGGTTACTTTACAAAACGTTCAACAAAAATGCGGAGTATCAAATAAAATTTCCGGATTCACGATACCGCTCGGTGCAACCGTAAACATGGACGGAACTGCACTCTACGAAGGCATTGTAGCCTTGTTTATTGCACAAGCCTATGGCATTGACCTGACAATCGCAGACCAAGCTATAGTATTGATTACAGCCTTATTAGCCTCAATAGGTGCCGCAGGAATTCCAATGGCAGGCTTGGTGATGACAACTGTTGTGCTCACAGCCGTAGGACTTCCGCTTGAAGGCGTTGGCTTAATCCTATCGGTTGATAAAATTTTGGACATGTTCCGAACAGCCGTAAATGTGTGGAGCGACAGTTGCGGGGCAGTAATTGTTGCAAAATCGGAAGGTGAGCATCTGAATGTGTAAGTGAATGTGTAAGTGAATGTGTAAGTGAATGTGTAA
>DYOJ01000207.1:0-3257 GCA_020720705.1 Acetofilamentum sp. | reverse complement strand
TGAATGTGTAAGTGAATGTGTAAGTGAATGTGTAAGTGAATGTGTAAAAGATTTTGTTTTTTGAAAGAAAAATATCAACTTTGAAACCTCATTAATACGATATTAAGCTCGAATACATGAATGAATCTATACTTAAAGCCTTAATGCGCTTGTTTGCAATAGTTGCAAACCCCGAAAAAGAAAGCATTTCAAACAAAGCACGAACGATTGTAGAATCGTATCTTTCCCTGATGCTCAACACACACCACGTTAAGGAATATCTGCAATTATTTGACGACTTTATTGAACTGCATCACAATGTTAAAGATGAATCGGAAAAAGCACGAAAAAAACGTGCTTCGGGTAACTCTGTGAAAGTCATTAAGATATGCACCGAAATAAACGAACAACTCCATCAACAGGAAAAACTTATCGTCATTACCCGATTACTTGAATTTGTAAACGAAGAAGGAGTTATCACGGAGGAAGAAGCCGAATTTATTGATACCGTAGCTGATGTTTTCAATATCTCAAAACATGAATATGCTTCGATTAAAACTCTGGTAACTGCCAACGTTCGCAACATCGAAGTTTCAGATAATGCATTGATAATTAACAAACAAGATGAAGAAACAAACGAACAACTCTATAAACATATTTGCTCAAAACATTTAAACGGAGATATTCAAATGCTTTACCTGCAAAGCGAAAAAATGTTTCTGTTCAAATACACAGGGAACGATACTTTATTTTTGAACAGTGTCAATATCACCCCAAAAAGAGTTTACGTTTTTGACAACGGTTCGGTTATCAAAAGTCCGAAAATCACGCCTATTTATCACAGCGACATCGCAAGTAAATACATAAACACTGCGGGAGGAACAAAAATTATTTTTAAAGCCGAAGATATTGAATTTTATTACGACAATTCAAAAAACGGTATTCAAAAATTCAGTTTCTGCGAAGAATCCGGACGTTTAATCGGAATTATGGGCGGAAGCGGTGTCGGCAAATCCACCCTCGTGAGTATTTTCAACGGAACTTTTCCCCTACACGGAGGCAGAATTACTATCAACGGATACGACTTAAACAAAGATAAAGATAAATTAAAAGGGGTCATCGGATTTGTGCCTCAAGACGATTTGTTAATTGAAGAACTTACTGTATATCAAAACCTTTACTACAATGCAAAACTATGTTTCAGTAATTTTAGCGAAGAACAAATAAACACGGCTGTCGCTCGCGTTTTGTCTGACCTTGATTTAGAAGCCGTCAAACATTTGAAAGTTGGCAGCACGCTCAATAAATTTATCAGCGGAGGACAACGTAAACGGCTAAATATAGCACTCGAGCTTATACGTGAACCTTCGATTATGATTATTGACGAACCCACATCCGGCTTATCTTCAATGGATTCGGAAAAAGTCATGTCTTTGCTTAAAGAACAAACTTTGAAAGGTAAATTGGTGATTGTCAATATCCACCAACCGTCCTCAGACATCTACAAGCTCTTTGACGGATTGTTGATGATGGACAAAGGAGGACATCCGGTTTATTACGGCAACCCTGTGGACGCCATAACCTATTTCAAACGCTCTGCAAACTTTGTCAATGCAGATGAAAGTGAATGTGCGGAGTGCGGACATGTCAATCCGGAGCAACCGCTGCAAATTTTGGAAGCAAAAATGGTGGACGAATACGGAAAATTTACCAAAGAACGTAAAGTCAGTCCGAATGAATGGTACACTGCTTACAAAACAAAAATTGAACCCGAACGTAAGCAAAAATGTATGTCCGCCGACAACTCGGAACTACCTGAAAATGAGTTCAAAATACCCTCACTTTTCAAACAATTTGTAATATTTACAAAACGAAATATCCTCTCAAAATTAACAAACCGACAATATTTGCTGATAACATTTTTAGAAGCTCCCATTTTAGCAATTATTTTAGGATATTTTACTAAATACATTGCCGGCACAGACGCCGACCCGCACGCCTACGTGTTTGCCGAAAATATGAATATTCCGGCATATCTGTTTATGGCTGTTACAGTTGCACTATTTTTCGGGCTTACGGTCAGTGCCGAAGAAATCATCAAAGACCAAAAGATTTTGAAACGCGAAAAGTTTCTGAATCTCAGCCGATTCAGCTATCTTAATTCAAAGGTTATCGTGCTGTTTGTGATTTCTGCCATACAAACATTTTCGTTCATAGCTGTCGGAAACGCAATTTTAGGCATACAAGGTATGACACTGACTTACTGGTTAATACTCTTCTCGACTGCCGCCTTTGCCAACGTTTTAGGTTTAAATATTTCCGCAACTTTAAATTCAGTGGTTACCATTTACATCACAATCCCGTTTATTTTAGTGCCTCAACTGTTGTTTAGCGGCGTTATTGTAGATTTTACAAAATTACACAGAAACTTTACAACCTACAAATACGTTCCAATCATCGGCGATATCATGACCTCTCGTTGGGCGTACGAAGCCCTGGCGGTTGCTCAATTCAAAAATAATGAATATGACAAACATTTTTTTGAAACCGATATGCAAAAAAGCATCCTTTCATACAGGCTTTCGTACCAAATAAGCAACCTGCACGAACGCGCCAATAAATTACTGACTGACTCAGCCCAAAATCAATCCGAACGCAATCTTACAGTCATTTTGGCTGAAACTCAAAAACTTATGCTTGACAGTGAGAAACCGTTCGACGCTTTTGAAAAACTAAAATCAGAAGGCGCAAAACCTGAAAATATCAAAGCATTAAAATCTTATTTGGATGTTTTGAAACGACATTACAACGATAAACAATACAAAGTAAGAATCGAAGCAGATAAAAAATTGAACGAATTTATCGCAGAATTAGGCTCGCAAGAGGCTTTGTTCGAAATGCAACGCAATTATCACAACAAACAACTCTCTGATGTGATGAAAAATAAAACCGAAATGAACGGCACGAAAGAAGTAAACGGCGAGCTGGTTCAGATTATAGACCAAATCTATAAACAACCGGAAACCACAAACGGTCGCGCTCATTTCTATGCTCCTTACAAACAATTCGGTAACACAAAAATTGATACCGTTGTGTTCAATATTTTATTTATTTGGTTTACTATAATTGTTACTTATATTTTTTTACTGACAGATTTTTTCAGACGCGCGTCCGAACTTGCCGCCAAATTGAAAATCGGGAAAAAAGCGGTTTTAAATTGACATATTCCGAAAAGATAGTCTATTATACTGAAAGTTTGCAGATTTAACTAAATTCAG
>DYOJ01000891.1 GCA_020720705.1 Acetofilamentum sp. | reverse complement strand
GCAGTTCCACACAAAAGAAAATTGTTCCCGTCCCATGAGTATCCGCACAAAACCAAGGCCAAACAAAAAACCTGACCGCATAGACAAAAACTAAACCACACGGACAAACAAAACACCTAAACACCAGGCAAAACAACAAAAACGAACACAAATAAAACTTTTTTCATTTTTCGTGTTGACATTCTCGAAACCGTGTTATATATAAGCAATCATAGACTTGAAAATCGTTTTCGAGTCATTCAACATTTTCCTTTTTATAGGAGGCTTTATTATGGCACAATCAATTTACATTACCCTCGACACGCTGAAAACAGAAACATCAGTACCGGCTGTTAAAGACAAGGACGAAAAAATTCTTCGTCAAGATATGGGCAATGTTGCCCATACTCTGCCGCGAGAACATTACCCGACATCAGAGATTTTCGACAATGAAGAAAAATTTCTTGTTTGGGCTCAGGAGAATGATTGCTTGCTGGCCTTACTCCAGTCAGGTATTAATGACTGGCTAATTTCAGATCGTGCGGCATTCAAGCGCATGGTCAAGGGAACATGGACGCACGAAATCGGGCAAAACAATGTTGATAACCGTAAATGGACGGTATCAACAAAACCTGCTGGGGCACTTACAGCGGCAGAAAAAGCAACCAATGCCTTGAGTGCCTTATCGCCTGAAGAAATAGCCGAGTTAATTGCTCGTTTCAGTTAAAAACTTCAAGTACAACTTTAACATTGCCGGATATGGTTGATTTAATCATGTCCGGCATTTAACCAACAAACTAAACCAAGGTGAGATTATCATGCTTAAAGATGAATCTGCTGTAAGAGAATATTTAATTGAATTTATTGAAGGATTCACAGGTATTTATGAAGACGCTTTTTATAATTTTACAACCTGCAATTTAATCAAATTAGCCATAGAATTTAATATTAAATTTAATGATTAAGAATCTTAATAATGCCCGATATAGTTAGAAATAACTGTATCGGGCTTTTTACGTTTAAGCGCCTTGAATAGTTTTAAG
>DYOJ01000890.1 GCA_020720705.1 Acetofilamentum sp. | reverse complement strand
AGTAGTTAGATTATTTTTGTAAAATATAGATATTCAACACAATACGAGTTTAAAATTCTTCTTAATTAAAATTATGTTACAGGAAAAATACATACAACTTTTCCACGAAATTAAGCATAACATTCGCAACGCGCAACTGAACACAGCACGCTTTGTGAACAGAGAACTCGTTAGCCTCTATTGGCATATCGGAGAATTGATAGTCAGAGAACAAGCCGATGAAAACTACGGAAAAGCTGTTGTTGAAAAATTGTCTGTCGATTTAGCAAAAGAATTTCCGTCGCTGACCGGATTTTCCGCACGCAATTTATGGGACATGCGGCGTTTTTACGAAAAATACAGAGGAAGTCAGATTCTGCGACAACTTGTCGCAGAATTGCCATGGGGACACAATTTGCTGATAATGAATAAAATAAACACTCCAAAACAAGCCGAATTTTACATCCGAGCATCCATTAACTACGGTTGGAGCAGAAATGTATTGCTCAATCAAATCAAAGCAGACGCATATACCCACGCACTTTCGGAAAATAAAACGACCAATTTTCAGGAAACTCTACCGGAACATCTTGCAGAACAAGCCACTGAAATGCTGAAAAACAGCTACACGCTCGAGTTTTTAGGTTTAAATAAAGTTGTAAGCGAATATGAAATAGAACAAGAAATGGTCAAAAATATCCGAAATTTAATCATAGAACTCGGATTTGGTTTTGCGTTTGTCGGAAATCAATATAAAATTAAACTTGGCGAAAATTCCTATTTTATTGATTTATTGTTTTTTCACAGAAAATTGCAATGCTTGGTTGCAATTGAATTAAAAGCCGGAAAATTTAAACCGGAACATGCTGCAAAGCTCAATTTCTACCTCGAAATTTTGGATGACACCGTAAAATTAGACCACGAAAATCCTTCCTTAGGCATTCTTTTATGCGCCGAAAAAGACAATCTGGAAGTTGAATACGCTTTACGAATTGTAAACAGACCTATCGGTGTTTCCGAATATAAATTATCAAACATCCTTCC
>DYOJ01000889.1 GCA_020720705.1 Acetofilamentum sp. | reverse complement strand
GTTTACAAGCTGTGCTAACAGCCATATATTTCCAATGTTCCGTAAAAAATGATTTGAGTTGATTTTTAGTTTCCATTAAGCAATTTGTTTTTGAGTTGTTCAATCTGTATTGGTTGTAAACCGCAATCAATCAAGTAGGGCACAATCCCTCCTTTTTCGTTGATGATGTCCAACACCATTTCCAAACGGTAAGGTTTTACATCAACTTCACTCGCCAAATAATCTGCGTAAATTGTTTCCATGGGCGTATCCACAAGTAAGTGGAGCAAAGAAATAAAAATTCCTGTTCTGTCTTTTCCGGCAAAACAGTGAACGGCTGTTGCGTTTTCTTCATTGAGAATTGCTTCTAATGCCGTTTTAATTTTGTCGTTGCAACCAATTCCGAAAAAGCGATATGCAATTTCTTCGTTTGTTCCGTAGTGATGTTTTTCTTTAAACCATTCGGGTTGATTCCAAGGGTCAAGTTGTGCTTTAACGTAGTTAAATTTTGAAAGTACGTTTTCATTGTAAGGAAGTTCGTCTATTTCTCTGTCTGCTCGCAAATCAACAACGGTTTTAATTCGCTTGCTGTTTAGCAATTCTTCAAAGCGATTTTCTTTTTGAAAAATACTCAATGTTGCTGTTCTGTAAACAATACCGCTTTTAATTTTTGAATTGTGAGTGCTTATATCTCGGAAATTCCAAAAGAAATCACGTTCAAAAATCCATTCCAAAAACCGGTTTAATTCTTCTTGTTTTTCTTTGCTTATAATCGTTTCAACAGATGAATAAAAGAAGTCTAATAATTTTCTTTTTTGCGTGTTGGCTTCGGGCAAAAACAAAGTTCCTTTCAACTCATAAAACGGATTTCGTTCTACTTCTGTAAGAGTGTTTGCAACAAAGTATTTCGGCAAGAAATTGTATTTAGTTTCGCCTGTTGAAAGGTGTTTGAGTTGAACTGCAACGTGCAAAGCAATATTGTAAAAAAAGTAAAACTGAAACGCATCACTTCTGCGGTGCATTGTTGAGCAATTATCAAATTCATA
>DYOJ01000888.1 GCA_020720705.1 Acetofilamentum sp. | reverse complement strand
CCCTATAACATAAATATTTTCAATGTGTTATGAGTTTTCTTACAAGAACTAAATATAAACAATGAATGACTACTTTTTGACAATTAAATGACTACTAAATGACAAAACATTCGATTTTAAAACAACTATAACATATACAAAATCAAATATTTACACCTTTTATAGCAAACAATAAATAGCAAAGGAATGAAGTTTATTTTAGTCTTATTTTTTTTGTTCAGTATAGTCCGTCTGAATGGGCAGGATTCGGAAACTGAAATGATACTTGTTGAAGGCGGCAGCTTTCAAATGGGCAATACCGAGAGTGCTTTTCATGACGAATACCCCCGTCACGAGGTTTCGTTACGGAGTTTTTACATCGGAAAATATGAAGTTACGGCAGAACAATACAATCGCTTCTGTCGTACTACGGGTTTGCCCGAGTCCCGAAGTCAAGGCAAAGAAGCTGCTTGCGGCGTTACGTGGGAGCAAGCTGTTATGTATTGCAATTGGCTTAGCTCAATATCCGGATTTGAACGCTGTTATGAAATTGACCGCGGCGGAAAGCAGGTACGCGTAACTTTTAACCCCGCAGCCAAAGGCTACCGTTTGCCTACCGAGGCTGAATGGGAGTATGCTGCACGAGGCGGACAAAAACAAATGAATTACGCATACAGCGGAAGCGATGATGCCCGCGAGGTGGCTTGGTATTTAGACAGCGGGAAAACAATTCATACAGTTGGATTGTTAAAACCCAATAGTTTAGGGCTGTATGATATGAGTGGTAATGTCAAAGAGTTGTGTTGGGATTTTTATGAAGAGAAATATTACACTTCAAGTCCGAAAGACAATCCGGTCGGTCCTGAATCGTCTGTTGTAAGAGTCGTTCGAAGCGGGAGCTATAATGCACATGCCGATATGCTTAGGGTTACGAAACGTTATTTTCAACCGCCGACAGAGTCGGATTTTACGCTTGGTTTCAGGGTTGCCAGAAGTCAATAGTGATTTGTTGTTAAGGTTCTGATTATCAATTTTTAAAAGTCTTTTA
>DYOJ01000887.1 GCA_020720705.1 Acetofilamentum sp. | reverse complement strand
TCTAATTTACAATAAATCAATATCCTACAAAAAATATTAACGGAGTATTGTAAACACATTCAGCACGAAATTTCGCTATATCGTATAGAATTTCAAAAAGTTATGAGTTTTCTTACAACGACTATGTACGTGATGTCTGATTATCAATTATTCCGATACCGATGGCTTTACCGTCGGCTCCGGGCAGGGCAAATACCGTACGCCAAAATTGTGTTCCCTTTCCGGACGCAACAGGGTAACTGACTGCTTGTTTGTCGCCTGCCAATACGGTTTGTATGTGAGTTTGCTCATCCGGCTGTGAAATATCTGTCATAAAATTTGATTTCGATTTTTCTTGTAAATCTTTGATTGTGATTTGATAAAATTCTTCAAATGCCCTGTTTAGCCATTGTATTTCGCCGTTTGTTCGTGTGATTAGAATCGGGCTGTTCACATTATCCAATAAAACAGACAATTGTCGTATACGATTTTCTCGGAGTGAGATTTCAGTATTTTGAAGTTGTAATAATTCAGTCGTTTTTTTTGTTTTTCCGTAAAAAAGTATAAATGTAAACAGGCTAAGAATCAGAACGAACAGCATGCTTGCCAAAAAAATATATTTGTAAGTGCGTTGCTCTTCGGCTACATTTTTTGCGGTTAATAGCTCAAGTTGTGTTTCTGCCAAAGTGTGTAAATTAAATTCAGAATCGGATTGTTCAAACGCCGGGTGTGTTCCCGATTGGATTGTGTCTGACGTTTGTGCCGAAAGTTTGAGAATTAAGGAAAAGCTCAGAAAAATTATGAATAAGACTTTCATGTGTTCCGGTTTTGTGAGAATGGTTGCAAAGGTAACAATTCCGGTGTAATTAATTTGATTTTTTTTAGCACTTTACGATTTGAAACATTCGGGAATTTTGAGAATTATAATATTCTGCACGAAAATATAATCAGTTCTTGTAAGAAAACTCATAACACATTGATATTATTTATGTTATTGGAATATTTAGACTTGAATGTTTTATGAAATTCTGTAGAAATACGGTAGAAAT
>DYOJ01000206.1 GCA_020720705.1 Acetofilamentum sp. | reverse complement strand
ACACTTGGAAAAACTAAACAATAAACCGATAACCGTATAATCTCCCCTACCCTTCAATTTCAAACTTCATGCTCGAACAATTTAGAAACATAACGAAAAGCCTCGACGGCGATTTTCGATTCGACGAAATTCATTTAACCATCTATTCGACAGATGCTTCGGTGTATCGTGAACGTCCTCTCGCGGTAGCATTTCCTAAGCATGCAACCGATTTAAAAAAACTCATCGGCTTTGCTCGTGAAAATAATACATCGCTCATACCGCGCGGAGCAGGTACTTCACTTGCCGGGCAGGTAGTCGGCTCGGGTATTGTGGTTGATGTTTCAAAATATATGGCGGAAATAATCAGTTTAGATGTTAATAAAAAGCAAGTTACGATTCAACCCGGAGTAGTTTTGGACGAGTTAAATTTGTATCTGAAACCGCATGGCTTGTTTTTCGGACCCGAAACATCCACATCCAACCGATGCACACTCGGAGGCATGGTAGGCAACAACGCCTGCGGCTCGCACTCTTTGATTTACGGAAGCACAAGAGATAAAATATCAAGCCTAAAAGCATTTCTGAGCGACGGTACTGAAGTTGTTTTTAAGGAATTAACGCGCGAAGAATTTGCAAAAAAATGTGTCTTACAAAACTTGGAGGGAGATATTTACCGTAAACTTAATGCACTGCTTATTAATCCGGATTTACAAGCAGAAATCGAACAGGAATTTCCTGATAAAAGTATCCATAGAAGAAATACGGGGTATGCTATTGATATTCTGGTAGATACTGATATTTTCTCAAACAACGGAATCCCTTTTAACCTGGCTAAACTTATTGCCGGGTCTGAAGGTACATTGGTTTTTATTACAGAAATAACTTTAAAACTCGACCCGCTTCCGCCAAAATTCAAAACCTTGGTTGCAATACACTTAGACAGTTTGGAGGCTTCATTCAAAGCAAATCTGACAGCACTCAAATACAAACCGACAGCCGTAGAATTGATTGATAAAAAAATCATTGAACTTGCACAAAAAAATAAAGGCTTGGACGACTACCGATTCTTCCTAAACGGAACACCGGAATCCGTTTTGATTGTTGAATTTTGGTCTGACAGCGAAACTGAAAATCTGTCGGTTGCCAAAGCGATGGAATCCGATATGCGAGCTGCCGGATACGGATACCATTTCCCAAAAATCAGCGGTTCGGATATATCAAAGGTATGGCATCTGCGTAAAGCCGGACTCGGCATACTCTCGAACATGCCCGGAGACGCTCGCCCGGTGGCTCTGGTCGAAGATACGGCTGTAAACCCGGAAAAATTGCCGGAATACATGCACGATTTTCAAGACTTATTAAAAAACTTCAACTTAGACTGTGTGTTCTACTCGCATATCGGTAGCGGAGAATTGCATTTACGTCCGATTTTGAATTTGAAACTTGAAGCTGACGTCCATACATTTAGAGAATTCGGAAGAGAAACCGCCAAACTTGTGAAAAAATATCGAGGCTCACTCAGCGGCGAACACGGAGACGGACGCTTACGCGGCGAATTTATCCCCCTGATGTATGGCGACCATATCTATCAAATATTCAAAGAGATAAAACATACTTTTGACCCTAAACGGCTGTTTAATCCGGGTAAAATAACAGACACTCCCGCTATGAATTTTTCGCTTCGATATGTGCCGGGTATTGAAACTCCGGAATATGAAACACACTTCGATTTTTCAGAAACACAAGGACTTATCAGGGCTGCAGAAAAATGCAACGGAGCCGCAGATTGTCGCAAGAATGTCGTTATGGGCGGAACACTTTGCCCTTCGTATATGGCTACACGAGACGAACGAAACAGCACCCGTGCGCGCGCCAACATGTTGCGAGAAGTTCTCACGCACGACCCCGAACCGTTTTCAAATTCAGACCTTTATGACATCCTGAGTTTATGTCTGTCGTGCAAAGCATGTAAAACAGAATGTCCTTCAAATGTGGATGTTGCAAAACTGAAAGCAGAATTTCTGCAACATTACTATGACATACACGGTGTCCCTAAACGTGTCAGACGAATCGTTAATATATCGAAATATTACAAACTCATGGCACTCGCTCCGGGTTTAAGCAATCTGATTTCCCGAACAACTTTGTTTAAGATTGCAATGAAAAAATTCGGATTTAGTCCGGCAAGAAGTTTTCCGGAAATCACAAACCCCCTGACACGCACCATAAAACGAACAAACCTCGAACAAAAAAATCCGATTATCGGCAATTTTGTGTTCTTTTTTGCCGATGAATTTACAACACATACCGAAAACATGATTGGTATTTATACATACTTGTTGCTCACTAAACTTGGTTATAAAATGCTTATCCCCAAACACGCGGAAAGCGGTCGGGCATATCTCTCAAAAGGATTAGTCAAAGAGGCAAAACTGCTTGCCGAGCAAAATATCAACCTATTATCGCACCATGTATCTGAAAATCACCCTTTAATCGGCATTGAACCCTCCGCAATTTTAACCTTTAGAGACGAATACCCGGAATTGGTTTCCGACGATTTGAAACCCGCAGCAAAACAGCTTGCGAAAAACGCTTTAATGGTCGAGGAATTTTTAATGCGAGAGATGGAAGCCGGACGAATTAAAAAAGAATCATTTACGAAAGTCGCAAAAAACATTAAACTGCACGGACATTGTCAGCAAAAAGCAATAGCCTCAACAAAAGCAAGCAAATATATTTTATCCTTTCCCGAAAATTATTCTGTAACAGAAATACCCTCAGGATGTTGCGGCATGGCAGGTTCGTTCGGTTTTGAGGAAGAACACTATGAGCTATCCCAAAAAATCGGCGAGCTTGTGTTATTCCCGACCATACGAGCAACCGACAAAGAAACCCTGATTGCTGCACCTGGCACAAGTTGTCGGCATCAAATCAAAGACGGAACAAAACGGACCGCGTTGCACCCTGTCGAGATCCTTTACCGTGCATTGGCAAAATAAAATCACAAACCGTTGTTTGCAAGAAAACACAGAAACAATTGAAATTAAACTAATCAGTGTTTATAATGAAACGTGTAAATAGTTGGAATTATGTGGGTTGCAGTCATTTCTTCAATCGAATGTTTTGTCATTTAGTGGTCATTAAATGGTAGTTTAGTGGTCATTCAATGGTCAAAAGTAGTCATTTATTGTTTTTTTTTTGTTTCAATCTAATTTCTACAGATTTTCTTAAAACAATCAAGTCAAAATTTCTGTATAAAATTAATATTTTCAATGCGTTATGAGTTTTCTTGCAATGACGGACCAAGCGATGCTCACTACATAATTTTTAGAATATACAAAAAACGTTTAATTTTGTATTTTCTATTTCAGAAAATACAAGTATGATAGTAATGAAATTTGGAGGCAGCTCCGTAGGTTCTGCGCAAAAACTAAAACATGTTGCGGAAATTATCACAAAAAAAGACAATATGTCCGAAAAAAAAATTGTTGTTCTTTCGGCAATGGAAGGCAGCACAAATACCTTAACTGCTATCGGATACGCACTTAAGCAAAACGATAAAAATACTGCCGAGACTTTAATTGACAATCTTTTTCAAGCGTACAAACAAACTTCCGAAGACTTATTTGTGGAAATATCGCTCCAAAATGATGCTCTCGAACTATTGAATGAGCATTTCGGGTTTATCAAAAGTTTAATGCACGATGTGGTTACCCCTTGGGAAGAAAAAAAAATACTTGCACAAGGCGAGTTGCTTACAAGTGCGCTGTTTGCACTTTACCTCAAAAGTATAAAGACAGAGGCTTGTTTGATTCCGGCATTGAATTTTATGCGTATTGATAAATCCGAAGAACCGGACGAGTTTTATATTAAACAAAATTTAGAGCGAGAACTTAACAAATATCCTGATTACCAATTATTTATCACACAGGGGTATATTTGTCGAGATGCGTTTGGCGAAATTGACAACCTCAAACGCGGAGGCAGCGACTACACGGCATCGCTCATCGGTGCGGCAGCAGGAGCTTCCGAAATCCAAATTTGGACTGATATTGACGGCGTACGAAACAACGACCCCAGATATGTTTCTAAAACACATGCTATCAGAGAGTTTTCGTTTGATGAAGCTGCCGAACTTGCCTATTTCGGTGCAAAAATTTTACATCCGCAAAGTGTTCAACCGGCACGAAAACAGAATATCCCGGTCAGACTAAAAAATACAATGCACCCCGCAGATGAAGGTACACTTATTACCGAATCGGAAATTCAGGGCGAAATAAAAGCCGTCGCCGCAAAGGACAACATCACAGCCGTTAAAATAAAATCGGGGCGTATGTTGATGGCATACGGTTTTTTGCGCAAAATTTTTGAAGTTTTTGAACGCTACCGCACTCCTATTGACATGATAGCAACTTCGGAAATCGCAGTTTCGGTAACGATTGACAATACCGAATTTTTAAATGATATTACAAACGAACTCAAAGAGTTCGGAACTGTCGAAGTGGACAGCCAACAAGCTATTCTTTGCGTTGTCGGGAATTTAATTGCCGATGACAAAGGCGTAGCTTTAAAAATATTAAAAGCTTTGGAGGATATTCCGATTCGCATGATTTCTTATGGCGGCAGCAGGCATAATATTTCGTTCTTGGTCAAACAAACTGATAAAATACCGGCACTGAATGCCTTAAACACGCATTTGTTTAATTTGTAAATAATTGTGAATCATGTTCTTAGAAAAATATCTCGAAAAATTCGGAACACTCAATACGCCGTTCTATTTTTACGACACCCAACGCATTGAGCGAACAAGTTTACGCATGAAAAATGCGGCTGACAAATACGGTTTCAAATTACATTATGCTTTAAAAGCAAATGCCGAAAATCGAATTTTGCAAATCGTTCGCAAGCACGGTTTCGGGGCAGACTGTGTAAGCGGCAACGAAATACAGAGAGCCATTGAATCCGGATTTGATGCAAAAGAAATTTTTTTTGCAGGTGTAGGTAAATCAGACGACGAAATCCGGACGGCATTGCAAAGAGGAATCGCAGCATTTAATGTTGAATCGTTACCCGAACTTGAAATCATAAATCAATTTGCCGAGCAATTGAACCTTCAGGCTCCGATATCGCTGAGAATAAATCCGAATATTGATGCCAAAACACATTTTTATATCACAACGGGTTTAGACGAGAATAAATTCGGACTTGTCATGCAGGATTTACCGGAGATATTGACCTATATCAAAGCAAAACCGATGCTGACTCTTGAAGGAATCCATT
>DYOJ01000205.1 GCA_020720705.1 Acetofilamentum sp. | reverse complement strand
CTGAAAGTCAAGCTATAAGCGATTGCCGGAACAAAACCCGATACGGCAATAGAAGTCGGCGTAATCGTATGTTCGTATAAATAATTTGTCGGGACAACGTATTGATTGTCAGATGTTTCTATTTTATTAAAATTGACTGAAATCACATTACGCCGTCCGTATAAATTATACACGGAAAATATCAACTCGTGCTGAAATTTTGCCGTTTCATTTTTGTTAAGTTTTAAGGTTGCCGAAATATCAAGTCTATGATAATCAGGCAGTTTATCATTGTTTACGGATTTGTAAAACGGAATCGTGTAGCCCAAGTAGCTGTAAAAAGCTGTCGGAGATGAAAATCTCATGCCCGATGAAAAAGTCCAATTTGCCGTCAAATTCAACCTTTTCGAGACCTGATACATCATATTTGCGTTCAAAGCGTGCGGGCGGTCGAACGTTGCGGGGTAAAATTTATCGGAGTTAAAATCCTTTGTTTTTCGGTAAACGCGTGAGTAACTGTATGATAGAAATGTTGTTAAATCGCCTTTTTGTTTAGATACCGATAATTCCAACCCGGCGGCTTGTGTTGTTCCGAAACGCAAATCGCCTTCAATATACGGATTCAGCAACATACTTGCATGATTTTCGTATTCAATTTGGTTTCTGAAATATTTGTAAAATCCTTCCGCAGAGAACGTTAGCTCATAAAACTTTTTGTGAAAACTCATCGAAAACAAATCTAATTTCTGCGGTTTAATGTTCGGAGAACTTGGCATCCAAACATCCAAATTGGTAAACGGACTCGAGGAATTGGATAATTGATGTATGTTTTGAACGTTGTGATTGTAACTTATTTTGAAAATGACGGTTTTTCGAGGAAAAACAGATAAATTAAATTGCGGTTCCAAATTCAGATACGATTTGATAATGCCTGATTCCGTGTATGTTATACCAATTTTGTTGTAGTTTTCATCAAAAATGTATGACACATTTGGTCCGCGATTGTTCCACAAAACTGCCCGAATTCCGTAATTTAAAAGCAATTTATCGTCTGATTTAAACTCGTTTCCAAAATAAATTATGAGTTCGGATGCTTTGGATGGCGAAATAATTTTAGAAAAATATTCTAAATTCAAGTTTCCCGGATTGAACCCGTAAATGTTAAAATTTGCACCAAACTTTGTAGTTGATTCAGGCGATTTAAAAAAAGTCAAGTCGTATTTGAAATTTAAGTTGGATATGCGGGAGTTCCAATATCTGTCTTCTTGCACGGAGGTGTATAAAAAATAATTGTAAGCACTTGTAAAAACAGTCAAATTTGAGAATAATTTATCGGAAAACAAATGATTCCAACGCAAAGTTGATGCAAAATTACGCCAAGCAATTGCACCATAAATATTTGATTGTGTGTTATTTGTAAAAAAATCACTGCCGTTGAAAATTGAAAAATAGAGTTTGTTTCGCGTATTTAGTTTGAAGTTTAACTTTGTATGAAAATCATAAAATTTCACATCCGATTTTTTTGACATTTTTTGAAAAATATAATTCACATGCGATTTTCGTAAGTTTACCAAAAATGTAACAGCTTCTTTTTTCAACGGACCGTCAATAGCATAAGATGACGTAAACGGAGAAAAATTTGCTGAAAATCCGATTTTTGTTGCGTGTCCGTCTTTTATTTTAATGTCCGTAACCGAAGAAAGTCTGCCGGAATAAGAAATCGGGAACTCGCTTTTGTAAAATTTCAAATCGTTTATGGCATCGGGCGAAACCGCCGAAAAAAATCCGAACAAATGAGACGGATTGTAAATCGGAGCTTCGTCAATAAAAATCATATTTTGGTCTTTGTTGCCGCCTCGTGTAAAAAAATAGACCGAGCCGTCGCCAAACGCATTCACGCCGGAAAACAGTTGCAATGATTTGTTCAAATTTGCTTCGCCTCCCAATCCTTTGTTATTCGATATAATTTTTGAGCTTAACTTATTGTTTGGCAATGCGTTGTGTGAATTTTCGTCTTGAGTTACGACAATCATTTCAAAATCAATCTGATTCGGGCTAAGCTGTTTTGAAATTTGAATATTTTTTGTAAGTTCAATATGTTCAGTTTCTACGTTATAGCCTAAATATGAATAAGTTACATCATAAGTTCCAAACGGCACGGAAAGCGAATAAAATCCGTAAGCATTTGTCGTTGTGCCTTTTAGTGAGTTTGCCAGATACACGTTTGCACCAATGAGCACCTCGCCCGTTTTATTGTCTTTTACAAATCCGCTCAAGGTTGCGACATTTTCCGGCTTTGGGTCAGGCTTAATAGTTTCATTTACAGGTTGTTCCGTTTCTTTTGGTTTCAGTACAATTTGTTTTTCAACAACAATATATTCGACCGAAATTTTCGGAAAAAGCATCATTAAAATCTCGGAAATAGGTTTGTTACGTGCGACTAAAGTTACATTTTGAGTTACATTTATCTGTTGAGAACTGTACGTGAAAATCAGATTTCCTTTGGTTGAAAGTTCGGTCAAAACCGAAGAAAGTTTTTGATTTTTGGCAACAATCGTGATTTTCTTAGACAAATCAACCGTTTGAGCCTGAGTAGTTTGCAGATTTACAAAAATAATAAAAAACAATGCACTCCCGAAAATTTGCAATTTTGTCAGATTTGGAAAACGAAATCTTTTTTTGTTCGGAAGTCTAAAAAACATAGTATTTTCTTATTTTAAATCAATAAAATTCAAGGGATTAGCAGATTTTTTCAACAACCTTTTCCTTCAATACTGTATGTCGTGCCGTTTTTTGTAACTTTTATATCTAACAAGGTTTGCAAAACTGACAAAATTCCTTCGATGGTTTGGTCGTCGAAACTGCTTGATATTCTGCAATTTGAAAGCTGTTTATTTCGGAGTTCAAATTTGACGAAATAGGCTTTTTCCAATGTTTTCAACACATTTGGGAGTGTTTCGTTGTCGAAAACAAATGTTTTGGTTTTCCAAGAAATGTAATTTTTGTCTTCATTTTCAACTTTGATGAGTTGGTCGGATTTTACATCAAAATGTGCCTTTTCGCCGGCGGCAAGGCGTACGGTGTCCGAGCCGTTTTCGGATTTGTAAACCGAAACTTTGCCCGATTTTACAATCACATCTGTTTGTAAATCAGTTGTTTGAACATAAAATTCCGTTCCTGTTACTTCAACGGAAACGGGATTGGTTTCGACAATAAACTTTTTTTCCGAGTTGTGTTTCACTTCAAAAAAAGCTTCTCCGACTAATTTCAACTTCCTAAATTCTTTGTTAAAGTCTTCATTGTAAGTTACTTTAGACGATTTTGAAAGCGTTACGATACTGCTGTCCGACAAGGTTTTTTCAAGAATTTTGTCGGTTGAAGCAAATTCTAAATTTGTTGGCGCAACAGAATATTTTATCAAAAATCCGATTCCGATTAACAGAATCAGAATTGCGGCAAGTTTTAAAATCAAGGATTTTTTATTGCGCCGAATCGGAATTATTTTTACCGAATCGTTGCGTTTAACTACTTGGTTTTTAAAATGTTCCCATTCCGAATCTACATTTATCTCCGAGATTTCTGACGGAATTTCCGTGTCCGTCAACGACCAAGTTTTTGAAAATTCCTGAAACAATTTGGCAAATTCAGGGTCGGTCGAGCGCAACGAGTTTACCAAACGGATTTCGTTTGCATCTGCTTCGTTGGTCAGATACCTGAAAATGAGTTCTGTATGTTTGTGTTCGTCCGACATTTTTTTTTCTGTAACTAAAATACACTTCAAGTGCCTGTTACCCTTATTATTTTTAAAATTTTAATGTTAAAAAAAGTAAAATACTTAAATATTCTGTCAAATTTGCTTTCAAAGCCTTCAAAGCCTTTGAGATATGCGCCTCGACTGTTTTTTCGGAAATATCCAATTCTTGTGCAATTTCTTTGTATTTTTTGCCTTCAAACCGATTCAGAATAAACACCTTACGACATTTTTCAGGCAATTCGTCTAAGGTTTTGTGTATTTTTGCCTGAAGGTCTTGTTCCGCCAAAAAATCGTCCGATTCGCAGGAGTTTTGTTCAAAAATGCTGAAATCTTCGGTTTTTACAAATTTTTTATTGTCGCGCAAATAATTTAAACTTCGGTTCGTTACCGAAGAATATAAGTAAGATTTTACCGATTTGGACAAATCAATTTGCGCGCGTTTTTCCCACAAATTTACAAACACATCGTGCACAATTTCTTTGCATAAGTCTGTATCTTTCAGATATTTGTATGTGAATGCACAAAGCGGTTTAAAGAGTTCTTTAAACAACTTTTCAAATTTTTCGAGTTCAAATTTTTCTGCCTCGTGCATTATTTTTTTTTAATTTTAGCGCAAAATTTCAAAACCCGAAATTATTTTATTCTTCTAAAATTCAAAAATAAATATGATAAAGCAAGTCAGTTTTTTAGTTTTTTCTATTTTCGTTCTGTTTTCACTGTCATCTTGCGAAAAAAAAATTGAATGGAATTTGCAAACGGCACAAAGCGAACGCATTGTCGTAGAAGGACTTATCACGAATGAAAATATTTTTCAAGAGATAAAATTATCGAAACTTTCTACAACTTTGAACGAAACCTCTGCACCTGTTTCCGTCGCACAAATTCGCGTGTTTACTTCTAATTCCGAATATATTTTTAATGAAGATGAGGTGCGAAAAGGAACTTACTTTTCCGAAACAAAATTTATCGGAACTATAAATTCAGCTTATCATTTAGAAATTCTGTTTAATACAACACATTGTACCGCAACCGCTTACATGCTCCCGGTTTTAATAAATGATTCCGTTACGTTTTTGTTCGACTCTGAGAAAAATTTATACACTTTCGGACATGTTCCAAGTCCTGTAAGTTTTTATGAATCTGCAATTTATACTGTAGAATCGGATTGGACACAGTTGCCCGGTTTTGATACAGTTCCGGCAGAAAACAAAAAATCGTTGTCTTATTTTTACACCTTAAAGTCTATAGATGCCAACGAAATTTTTGCACCGCAAAAGCAAACCGTATATTTTCCGAAAGGCACAAAAATCACCCTAAAAAAATACTCGCTCACCGACGAACATGCGGATTTTATTCGCTCAATGCTTTTTGAAACCGAGTGGACAGGCGGCTTGTTCGATGCCAACCATGCGAACGTCAAAACGAATTTGTCGGGCGGTGCGCTTGGTTTTTTCGGTGCAAGTTCGGTCTATTCTAAAAAAATGATTGTTGAGTAAAATACACATTATTAATTCTTTACGAAGTTTGAGCTTTCAGCAACTTTAATGCGTAAAATAG
>DYOJ01000886.1 GCA_020720705.1 Acetofilamentum sp. | reverse complement strand
ATTTGTCTTTTTACGCTCGGTGATGTCTCTGGAAACAGTAAATATCCCGGTTGCCTTTCCATTCACATCCCGGGTAAAAGAGAGGGAAACATCAACCCAAATTGTAGAACCATCCTTACAGTACTGCTCCAATTCCAAGGAGCGGCACCGGTTTGGATCAGCCGTGCCTGAAGCCTCATTTGCTCTCTCCTCTACCAATAATTGATAAACACGTCTCATCGTTTCAGGTGTAAAGGCTTCCTCCATTTTTTGTAACATCGCCTCTTCAACGGTGTAACCCCGCTGACTTAATACCGCAGGGCTGATGTATGTGTATTTTAGATTCAGGTCTAAAAGGGTTATAATATCGGTGGTGTTTTCAGCAATGAAGCGGTATTTTTCTTCACTTTCGCGAAGTAAATCATTAACTCGTTTACTTTCGGTGATATCGCTTGATATAGAAAGAACACCCTGTTTCCCGTTTGGTAACAAAATGGAAGTTTCCCTCAAAAACAACACGCATCGCGAGCCATCTTTTTTGCAACTGATAATTTCATGCTCAAGCAGTTCGCCGGAGAGTATTTTTTTGATATTTTGGTCAACCGAATAAACGTTTTCCGGTTCTGCCAATTGCCTTACATCACTGCCAATTAATTCATCAATCGAATATCCGGTTATTATTGCATTTGCCTCGTTTGCATCGTAAATGATACCGGTTTCATCGAGTAACATAATGCCCATCGGCGAATTTTGAAATACGGCACGATATCTCTTTTCATTTTCTTCAATAATTTTTTGTGTATTGTATTCTTCGGTAACATCAGTAAAAACCAGAATTACACCTACAATCTTACCTTCTTTGTCTTTTATGGGAGCAGCGCTATCCGCAATCTGGTATTCGTTTCCGTTTTTTGAAATAAGAATAGTGTGGTTTGCCAAACCTACAGTAAGGCCTTTTTCCATAACAATATCAACGGGGTTTTTGACAAGCTCACGGGTTTGGGCATTCATGATTTTGAAAACTTCTGTCAAATGTTTTCCACGGGCATCGGCTATTG
>DYOJ01000204.1:2432-5312 GCA_020720705.1 Acetofilamentum sp. | reverse complement strand
GTAGATGACTTCAAAACCAACACAATCGTTTTCTCCGGCGTTTTGCGGCGGAGCGGTTACGACGTCTTGGAGGCAAATAGCGGAGCCGAAGCCCTCAGTTATTTTGACGGCAGAACCATCGACCTCATGGTTTCCGATTTCAACATGCCCGGAATGACAGGCGCGCAACTTGTTCGTAATGTGAAATCTATCGGCGGATACCAAAATTTGCCCGTTATCATTCTCAGCACCGAAAAAGGCGACAAGGTGCGACAAGAAGCTCGAGATGCCGGGGCTTACGGTTGGATGACCAAACCGATGGATATAGAAAAGTTTCTGAAAATTGTAAAAAATATTCTGAACACATGATAGAGTTTAAGGATAAGTTCATAGCAGACGGACTTGATGTGCTTCAAGACATTGAAGAAGCGTTGCTGAATACCGACGAAGCTATCGGCGAGCCGGAAACAGTCCAAGTTGTTTTCAGAGGTTTACATACGCTTAAAGGTGCAGCAGGCATGTATGGGTTCAAAAATATTGAGCATTTGATGCATCTTATCGAATCGGTGTACGATGCCTTACGCGCTAACGAACTCACTCTGCGCAAAGGAATTATAGACTTAACACTCGAAGTGGTTGACCATGTAACAGTTGTATTGAGAAGCGATGAAAATGACTATCCGAGACTTGAACTCCGAACAAAAAAATTAGAAAACGAAATATCAGCCCTGCTGGACATCAAAGATGATGTAAAGCAAATAGAACGTGCAGCACACCAAAGCGGCAAAACGCATTCCTATTTTGTAACGTTTATCGAGGATTCCGACTTTACGGTCAGGGGCATTCAAGTAAAAAGTATTCTGAAAAGTTTGGAAGACATAGGAACAGTCATTTCGCGCAGCATTCTGAATAAAGACAATTCGTTGTACTGGGAAATTATTGCGGTGTCCGATGCTCCGAATCAAGACTTTGAAGACAATTTTATGTTTATCGATGATATTTGTTGCATAAAAGTCATAGCTGTCGATAACATTTTGCGTGCAGACGCTATTTCAAACTACATTAAAACGTGTACAATAAAAGGTGTTCCGATAGATTTTGACCAACTTCAGACGCATTATTCCGACCACATAAACACCTCACGTGCAACGCGTGAACACGAAAATTTGGAAGCTAAACTTAAAAATGTCTATCTAAAAGTTGCCTCCGAAAAAATTGACGAACAAATGAACTTGCTCAGCGAACTTGTTACGGCAAAAGCTGAATTGAAATTGATTTCGGACAGAGAAAAATATAAAAAAATAAGTAAAGTTGTTGAAACGATAGACAAAATAACAGGACGATTTCGAAAAAATATTCTGAATATCAGACTGATTCCCGTAAAATCACTCTATGTAACATTGTTACGTTTAGTGCGCGATATTTCGGCGCAGCTCGGCAAAGACATTCAATTTACAGCCGAAGGTATGGAAACCGAACTCGACAAAGGCATCATCGACAGCCTCGAAACACCGCTCACGCATCTGATTCGCAATTCCATAGACCACGGAATTGAATCTGCCGATGAACGCGAAAAAAAAGGAAAACCGCGCAAAGGCACTATTTGCATGAAAGCCTACTACTCGGCATCGCACGTATTTATCGAAATAATAGACGATGGTTCGGGCATCGACAAACAAAAAGTTTACAGGAAAGCTGTTGAGAAAAAAATCATCACACCCGAAACTCAACTCTCAGAAAAAGAAATATTTGAACTTATATTTATGCCCGGTTTTTCCACTGCTCAAAACCTGTCGGAAGTATCGGGGCGCGGTGTGGGCATGGACATTGTGAAGAAAAACATTGATTTACTGCGCGGCGAAATTACGGTTCAATCTACAGAAGGTGTTGGTACATCAATAATTATCAAACTTCCCCTTACGTTGTCTATTATTGATACCATGCTCGTACAGTCCGGTGAACGCTTTTTTTCAGTCCCGCTAAATGTTATCAGTCATTGTGCGCAACTGAATCACAACGAGTTAAATGAAACCGTAAACGAGCAAATCGAAATCAATCGTCAAATATTGCCATACATTCATCTTCGCCAAATTTTCAAAATTGAAGGAGAATATCCCGAAAAAGAAAAAGTGGTTGTGATTCAAAATTCAAACACACAAGTCGGGCTGATAGTGGACAAAGTCATCGGCGAGCATCAAGCGGTAATCAAACCTTTGGGCGATTTTTTTGCCGATAAGCAATATTTTTCCGGTGTAAGTATTTTAGCTGACGGACATTTGTCTGTTATTCTGGATACGAACAAATTAATACAGGACAAAGTATATCAAAATCATAAACATATCACGTATGACAACACGAAATAATAAGCGCAAGAACACGTTTTTGTCCTTTCGCATCGGAAAAGAAACGTTCGCGGTAAGCGTTCATAAAGTATTGGAAGTTCTTCAACAACAGCACATTACGGTTATTCCGAACTCGCCGGAATATATTGTCGGGGTCTTTAATTTTCGCGGAAATATTATTCCTGCCGTTGAGACACGAGTAAAGTTCAGCCTGCCCCCGCGAGCACAAGACAGCAAACATGTCATTATTGTTTTCGATTTGAATATCAATGATAAACGCATCGTGGTCGGTGCTGTTGTGGACAATGTGCGCGATGTTATCGCCATAGACCAAGAACGCGTGCAGCCCGTTCCCGAACTCGGAATCAAATACAACACCGAATTTATTCAAGGCATGTTGCAAAACGACAAAGGTTTTACAATGATTCTGGATATTGATAAAGTATTTTCGCAAGAAGAGGTTACGCTTATGAAAGGCGTGGCAACCGAACACGACACAGAAATTAGTCATTAGTCATTGGTCATTCGGAAATAAATTCATTTTCAAATTTTCAAATTT
>DYOJ01000204.1:0-2332 GCA_020720705.1 Acetofilamentum sp. | reverse complement strand
TATCAATTATGAAACTCAAAATTAAAGCAAAATTGCTGCTCGGGTTTATCGGAGTAGCCCTGCTCGCCTTAGTCGTAGGGATTTTAGGAATTACAAGCATGAAAACCATTGACGATGCTGATACCGTGTTGTACGAAAAAGGCGTTGTACCTATGGAATATGTTTACGACATGGGAACATACTTTCAGAGAATACGTGTTAATTTACGCGATGTTATCATTGCTGACGACGCAAAGGAGATAAAAAAATACGACAGCAGAATACATGAACTCGAAGCTCTCGTTAAAGAATCTGACTCTAAATATCAGGCTTTGCTCTGGTCGGACGAAGGTAAACAGCTTTTCGCAAAATATGCGACAGCTCGCGATGCGTATTTTAACACAATTGATGATTTAACACAACTCGCCGAGGCAAACTCCGATTCACTCGCATTCGAAGTTCTCCACGGAGATATGTTTCAAAAGAACAAGGATATGCAAGATGCTATCGATGAAATCGTTCACAGTAAAATAGCACAAAGTAAACTGATTGCTGACAACAATACCAAACTTGCCAACTCTTCCACAAACATTATTCTTATTGTGCTTTCGATTGTAATGATTCTGGCAATCGCACTCGGATTTGTAATAGCAGGAAATATCCAAAGTATCATAAAATCAGTAATCGGACAAACCAAAGATTTGGTCAAAGCTGCCGTTGCAGGGAAACTCGCCACGCGTGCAAATCCCGAAGATGTCAACGAGGAGTTCCGCGAAATTCTTGTCGGTTTCAACCAAACGTTGGATGCCGTTATCAATCCGCTGAACGTAGCTGCCGAGTATATTGACCGTATCGGGAAAGGAAATATCCCGCCAAAAATTACCGATAATTACAGCGGCGACTTCAACGAAATCAAAAACAACCTCAATTCGTGTATTGATGCGTTAAACGGACTTATCGGCGAGATGAACCACATGTCCACCGAACATGACAAAGGCGATATTGACGTAAAAATCAATATGGATAAATTTGAAGGCGCGTATCGTAAAATGGCTGAAGGTGTCAATCTTATGGTGTTCGGGCACATTGCCGTCAAGCGAAAAGCGATGGCATGTATTGAGCAATTCGGCGAAGGTAACTTCGATGCAGTTATTGAAAAATTCCCGGGCAAAAAAGCATTTATTAACGATTCCATTGAAACCCTGCGCGGAAATTTGAAACAAGTAATGAACGAATTCGGAAATTTGATTGCCGCATCCAAACAAGGACAACTTAAAACCCGTGCACAATTTGCGCAATACAACGGCGATTGGAAAAAATTGATGTCAGGCGTAAATGAAATGTTGGATGCCATTTTACTACCGATACAAGAAGGAAACCGCGTGCTCAAACTTATCAGTCGAGGCGACATTACGCAACGCGTGGAACTTGACCTGCAAGGAGAACACCGCGAAATGCAAAATGCTGTAAACGGTGTGCAATTTTGGTTGGAGTCAATGGTTGAAACTATTAAACGCATTGCAGACGGACATCTCGACGTGCAGGTTAAAAAGCTGTCCGAACGCGATGATTTATCCGAAACACTCAATAATATGGTTTCTGTTTTGAAAGAAATAGTAAACGAAGTCAATGTTTCGGCAGATAATGTTGCCTCCGGAAGTTCGCAAATGAGTTCATCGGCAAATATGATAGCAAGCGGAGCCAACGAACAAGCCGCTTCGACCGAAGAAGTATCAGCCGCAATAGAGGAAATGCTTTCAAATATCCGAAAAAATGTGGAAAATGCGAAAAATACCGAAGTAACATCGCGCAAAGCAGCGTCCGATATTCAACTTAGCAGTCAATCCGTTATGGAAACCGTTGAAGCGATGAAAACCATTGCCGAAAAAATTACGATTATCAGCGATATTGCCGAAAAAACCGACCTGCTTGCCATCAATGCCGCCATTGAAGCGGCGCGCGCCGGCGAACACGGCGAAGGTTTCGCTGTGGTTGCTGCCGAAGTGCGCAAACTTGCCGAACAAAGCCAAGAAGCAGCCGTCGAAATCAATAAATTGTCGAAAAACAGTGTAAAAATAGCGGAAGCCTCCGGAAAACAACTGTCGGATATTATTCCGATAATCAAGCAAAATGCCGAGATGGTTCAGAAGATTTTGATAGCCAGCGAAGAACAAGAAGCCGGAGCAAATCAAGTCAATTCAGCCATGAATCAATTGGCACAAGTTACGCAACAAAACACCTCAAACTCTGAAGAACTTTCTACAGGCTCGGAAGAACTTGCCTCGCAAGCCGAACAATTACGAGATGTGATGAGTTTCTTTAAATTTAATGTTTCGGGCACTGCAATGCGTCA
>DYOJ01000203.1:2250-5317 GCA_020720705.1 Acetofilamentum sp. | reverse complement strand
TAAAAAAAGGCTATACAAACGAAGTCATAACAGATTTGACAGAACTATCCGGCTCGGAAATTGAAAAATTACGTAACGAATTGAAAGACAATAATTAGCAGCATATACTCTGCTATAAATCCTGCTTTGCACAACCATCTGAGCAAAATTTTAAAAACTTGCACATTTTGTTGTGCATTTTCAATTCTGTGATATGAAGTGATTACACTTTGGGCGTATGGGTTGAATTATTAGCTTACCTAAAAAAAGATTGTATTTTCATAAATTTCGATCAGATTGCGTTTAGGGATTTTTCCGGTATTTTAGAAAAATTGTCAATAAAAGTGTTCATTCCGAAGAGGAGAAATTGAACCCTAAGCTCTGAATTAATGAGAATTTAAATTTTTGTAACTAATTGTAATTCAATCTATAAAAAAATGGTTACTGTTTATTACTGACAAAAATACTTTTTGGTACGGACTCATCAATAATCAACAATATATCAAATATTTATGAGTTTTCTTACAAACACTGATTGACAATCGTTATCATTATATCAAATAAATATTGTGTTCCGGCATAATTTTAGCTTTATTTGCGTAAAAAAAACATGAATTTCAGTCGCTATATAAATTTTTTACGATATTCATTCGTATTTTTGTTCGTAATGGTGTACGTTTCAATACAAGTACAGGCTCAGATTTCAACAAAAGACCAAGCTAAAATTGATGAACTTTTGAGAAAAGCCGAAACCGGAGACGAAGCCGAATACTATGAAGCCGGTTATATTTATCAGCGTAATGGTTTATCAAGCAAAGCATTGGAACTATATAAACTTGGTATTGAGCGTTGTAAAGGAAAAGAAAATTTGCGCATCCTTAGCAATGCAATCGGTAATATCTATTTTGAGCAAGCAAACTATTCGGAAGCTATCCATTATTACAAGCAATCTTTAGAATTTGCTATGAAAACTTCTCGCCCTGAAAAAACAGCTATCGGAACGTCAAATTTAATCGGCGATACGTACCTTAAACTTGCAAAACCAAAAGATGCACTCGAATACTACAATTTTTCACTGAATTATTCGCTTCAATCCAACAACAAAAAAGAAACAGATAAAAGTTTAACAAACATCGGAAAATGTTATGCAATGCTCGGCAACAGCTCCGAATCAAAAAAATACAACAATTTGGTCGGAAGTTCAGGAGAAAAAATATTTGCAAAATTAAATGAAGGCATACCAAAGGACGAACGCTCATCGCAACTGCACAAAATAAAAATTCAATATAAAAATTTAATGGAGGAAAACTCCAAAGTCCACGCGGCTTACGATTCGACCCTAAAAGACAACTCAGCTCTCAAAGAAGAACGTAAAATATTAGAGGACAGCTTGAAAATTCGACAAGAGAAACTTAAAGAAATTGAAACAACACTAAGCAATAAAATACAAGAACTCAACACTTTAGAACAAATACTCCGAAACCGAGAACTCGCTCTTTTGGGTGCAATCGGCACAACATTGTTGATAGTTTTGCTGGCATTTTTAGCATTCAGAGGATACAGAATAAAACAAAAACAACACAAAATGCTTGAAATTCAGAACCATGAGATTGAAATTCAAGCATTAAAATTGAACGAAAGCAATGCCGAACTACAGGCAACTCTGGAAAATTTGCGTTCGACACAAACTCAACTGATACAATCAGAAAAAATGGCTTCACTCGGACAATTAATCGCCGGCATAGCACACGAATTAAACACTCCGCTCGGTGCAATAAAATCGTCAATCGGTACGGTAAAAGATGCAAGTTCAAAAACGGTTTCGCTACTTCCGACTCTTATTAAACAATTGAATGAAAATGAGTTAAGCTTATTTTTAGAAATGATTCAGCAAGGGACAAAAAATATGATTCACTTAACATCCAGAGAAGAGCGAGCTATCAGAAAAAAACTCTCCGATAAATTTGAATCCATCAATGTCGAACGTGCCGAAGACATTGCCGAAACCCTAACAGACATTGGTGTTCACGAAGATACCGAGAAATATTTCTCCATTTTCAAACATCAGGATTTAGACTTAATTTTACAAACTGCATATTACTTGGCTGTACAATCAAAAAATGCCGAGAATATCAAAACTGCGGTTGACCGTGCCGCAAAAATAATTTTCGCCCTCAAAAGTTACTCACATTCAGGAAGTTCCGACGATAAAATTAAAGCAAATCTTATTGAGGGTATAAATACTGTTCTGACAATTTATCATAATCAACTCAAACACGGCGTTACGGTAGAAAAATCATTTGAAGAATTACCCGAAGTAACATGTTTTCCAAACGAACTAAATCAAGTATGGACAAACTTGATACACAACGGATTACAAGCAATGAACTACAAAGGAACTTTAAGCATATCCGCACAAAAAACAGACACACACGTTGTAATCGGAATAACCGATACAGGAACAGGTATTCCCGTTGAAATTCGAGAAAAAATCTTCAATCCGTTTTTTACAACAAAGCCTGCCGGCGAAGGTACCGGTTTGGGATTAGATATCGTCACAAAAATTATTGACCGTCATCACGGGAAAATTTGGTTCGATACCGAAACAGGCAAAGGCACAACGTTTTATATTGAAATACCAATTGAATAAATCAATGAATGTTGAAATACGAATTTACATATTATAAGTTTCAAAAACCATGAAAATAGCAATATTATGTGTTGATGATGAAGCAGTTATACTTCAATCCATGCGCACTCAACTTAAACAACATTACGGAAATCAGTATATTTATGAATTTGCAGACAGCCCGTCCGAAGGTTTAGAGATTTTGGACGAGTTTAAAGAACGTGATATTTCGAGTATTATAATTGTGTCTGACTGGTTGATGCCCGGAATGAGGGGTGATGAATTTTTAATTCAGGTTCAACAAAAATTCCCGAATACCATAAAAATTCTGCTTACCGGGCAGGCTGACGAATCTGCTGTGGCACGCGCCAAAACCGAAGCCCGACTACATAAATTTTTGCCAAAACCATGGGAGGCAGACGATTTGTTTGCTGCCATTGACAGCGGAATTGAAACTTT
>DYOJ01000203.1:0-2150 GCA_020720705.1 Acetofilamentum sp. | reverse complement strand
AATAAATTCTCATTATGTCAAAACCCGCAATTATTTGCATAGACGACGAACCCGTTGTGCTCGTAGGATTACGGTCTCAACTTAAACACGAGTTCGGCAACGATTTCCATATTGAAACTGCCGAAAGCGGCGAAGAAGCTATGGAGATTGTGGACGAATATATCAAAGACGAAGTAGAAATTCCGATTGTCATATCAGACCAAATTATGCCCGGCATGAAAGGAGATGACGTGTTGGGTGCGATACACAAAAAACTAAAAAGAACACTCAAAATCATGCTGACAGGGCAAGCCGATGCCGCAGCCGTAGGAAGAGCTTTGAACAATGCCGCACTTTACCGCTATATTGCAAAGCCGTGGGACGAAACAGATTTGATTATGACCGTTCGTGAAGCCATAAAAAGTTACGAACAAACACAAACAATTCTTGAACAAAATTTGAAACTCGAAGAATTGGTCAGACGCCTCAAAGAATATAACGAACGATTAGAAGAGACAGTTGAACAAAGAACCTCCGAAATCGTAAACCAAAAACACATCATTGAAGAAAAAAACGATAGCATTACAAGCAGTATCAGATACGCTCAAAGAATTCAAAATGCAGTCCTGCCGCCCGAATCACTGATTAACAAATATTTTCCTGAGAACTTTATTATGTACGAACCTCGCGACATCGTGTCGGGAGATTTCTACTGGCTTGCAAAAAAAGATAACCTAATTATTGCAACCGCCGCAGACTGCACCGGACATGGTGTGCCCGGCGCATTTATGAGCATGCTCGGAATTTCAATGCTGAATGAAATTGTTATCAAAGCAGGAATCACAGACCCGGCAATCATTTTAAATAAACTTCGCAGCAATTTACTTGAAGGATTTCATTCCGAACACATCGAAGAACCAAAGGACGGTATGGACATGACCATTCTAAGTTATGACACCGAAACTCATCAAATCATTGTTGCAGGTGCTTACAACCCGTTGCTTATTGTCAGAAACGGAGAAGTGCTTACCTTTAAAACTGACCGCATGCCTGTCGGACATTACGCAAGAATGAAAGATAAATTCACCAATCAATACATTCAAGCAGAAAACAACGACATCCTATTCATGCTCTCCGATGGATACACTGACCAGTTTGGCGGACCGGACGGCAAAAAATTTATGATGAAAAATTTACGACAACTGCTTTCAAATATTGCGCATCTGCAGTTGAGCGAACAAAAAATTCATATCGTTAATGCCTATCTTGAATGGCGCAACGTGAATGAACAAATTGATGACATTGTAATATTTGCGATAAAAATCAGATTTTAGTCATCTACGTATTACATAATAACATAAAATATTGTAAAATTTACATTTTTACAGTACAAAAGGCATGGATTTTGCTTAAATCCTTGATATAAGGTACTTTGAAATGTTGTTTTCTGTGTTGTTATCGAAATGATATTGGTAAAACAGTTGCATTTAAACGAAATTTTCATTTCATATTTGATAAATTTCTGCATATTGAAAACTCTTTACATATTAGACTTTGTGAGGACACATATTAGACATTATTCGGAAAAATAGACAAATATAGTGCAGTTCGGAAAAATCCGGAGACAACTATCAAAAAAAGGTCTGTATGGAATATTAAGTCGCTGAGAATTGGATAAATATTCTGAGCACAGATATTTCTGCGAATATTGACAAAATATCACAACTCTGCATTTGAGCTAACTATCTCATATTCATTCGATTATAATGACACAATCAAATATCGTAGTATTACCTTAAATATAGATCTTTACCAAAACGCTGATTATCAACAACTTAAGTATTAAACTATTACGAATAGAAAACCACAAAAGAAATACCGGCAATATGTTTACAAGTTTACACATGTAAACATATTGCCGGAAAAATTCTAAAAGAATTGTGTATTTTAATAATGGAAACCGATTTGATAATAAGCAGTTCCTCACAAATCTCAGATAATCAGTTGTTTACAGAGTTTAGGTAACGTAGTAGTTTAAGTATTTATATTGAAATATTAGTTTTCGGACTAAAATACAGAATACTTATGATACAAAACATTTAGAACCAGATATTTATATGATTTATCGGAATTGTTACTTTATCTACATCAATTTCGTTATATCTAAATAT
>DYOJ01000885.1 GCA_020720705.1 Acetofilamentum sp. | reverse complement strand
TTTTGAAAATGTTTTACAATTTAAGTAAATTGCTTATTATCCGTAATTTAACTTTACAAACTTTCAACTTTATGACTTTTTATACTGAACTCAAATATGAATTATGAAATATGAGAGAGATATGAGATATGAAATTAAAAAACAACAGAATGACTACTTAATGACCATTGTATGACTACTAAATGACAAAACATTCGATTGAAAAAATGACTACAACCTACATAAATTCAAATATTTACACGTTTTCTTACAATACTATGTATGAAAAAATGTTAAAAAATTTATGAAAAAAGCAACTTTTTGCATCATACATGTATCTTTACGGCGTAAAATGTCGTTATTTATGGTAGAAATAAGACATCAGATTACAGACAACAGATTCTAAAGTGTTGTAAATCTATATTTTAGAAATCAAATATGTAATAATTTGTATTCGGTTTAATATAATATAATTAAAAATTTAAAGAAAATGAAGAAGATAATTTTTTCAATTGTAGTATTCGTGTTCGCCATATCGTTTCAAGCGAATGCGCAAGGAGGAGGCTGGTATTCAGGAGGTTCAACGTCATCAAATGCCACACTTACCAAAGGAAACACAACTAAAATTACATGGGACGAACAAAGCAAAGACTTGGGTACTCTCAAACAATATTCACAAACCGAAGTGAAATTTATCATGAAAAATGTCGGTGATAAGCCTGTGGTGATTTTGGATGCACAAAAATCCTGCGGCTGCACAAGTGTAGATTTTCCACGCAAACCCGTTATGCCGGGCAAAACAGCTGTCATCACGGTTTCGTATGATGCCGAAGATGTTGGCGTGTTTACAAAAGATGTAACTCTCTCGTTTAGCGAGGGGACGCCGCAACAAGTGTTGCATTTCCAAGGTGAAGTTGTAAAATAAAGTATTCGTAAAGTTTTTGCACCGCAATTCTCAGTTTGAGACTGTTGATTGCGGTCTTTAGTTTATTTCCCTTTTACGTACAGCAATTGCCGGATTGCCCTGATAAATTGTGTAAGCATCTAAATCTTTGGTTGCCA
>DYOJ01000202.1 GCA_020720705.1 Acetofilamentum sp. | reverse complement strand
AAATACTGAAAATAAACTAATTATAATATAATCTTATTTCGAACTCAGGTTAAAAATCACAATGCCAACTTCTCAATACTCGATACTTAATAATAATTATAGAATAACATCTTGAAATTCAATTCTTTATTATCTTTAGCTTTGAGTTCGATAGGCTCGGGGATAAGCAAGACTCTTTCCGGTTGTATTTTCTTTAAGTAGATACCTGTTGAAAATTTACCGTCTGAATTTTTGTCATAAATGAATTTTAACGTGTATTTGTCAGGTATTAAGTGTTTGAAATTCAATGTGCTGTCTGTTTTTATGTAAATTTCTTCAACAATGATTTTCTTTGAATTAATCAGTTGAACCATGACCTGTCCTTCATTTAAACTTGTAAAGTTTGCGGAGTCTAAAGTGCTTGTTTTGGGAGCAAAAAATTTCTCGGAGTTTAACAATCCGACATAAGAAATCGTGAGCGACAATTCACTATATGATTCTTCTTTTCGAACAGATATTCGACTTTCGGATTCGGTGTTTGTGCGCCCGAACATATCTGTAAATGCCAGACTGTCAGAGTTTAGCAAGTAAGTGAATCCGGGTTTCCATGCGTAATTTATAAAAAAACTACGCATGCGAGTTGAATCCGGAGACAGTTTGTATTCGACAGGAACTTCTACTTTAACCGAGATTTTTCCGTCTGTATTTCTGCCGGAATTTTTCCTGTTCGAGATTTCTTTACGTTCCAAAATAAGGGTGTCGGTTCGGGTTTCATATTTTAATCGTGCGTTTTTGAAAGTATAAGTGAGTGCAACTTTTAATTTTTTTTCGGCTCGAGCTGCTGCATCACTGAACGAAAAAGCAAGAGAATCCTGTGCTCCGCTTTGTTTGTACCATGTGCCGGAAAGTGTCGGATTTATAGCTTCTAACTTCAAATCCTGATAGTGTGGCGACATCATTTGAATGTAAAATTTATCCGATGCAGTGCGTTCGGATTTTTTTACTCCTTGCGGTATCGGCTTGTAAATGAGTGTTGTTTTGTATTCGAAATTTCGAGACTTGACATCTGCCGAATCTCCTTCTGCCGTTGAAAGTTGAAGGTCTATGGTATCTGTTTCAATGAGGTTTTTGGTAAGCAAAGCTATTTTGAATTTTGTAGAGTATGGACTATAGATATTTTTGAAATCCGAAGCTGTAAAACCGAGCAATTCTACATTGGGCGGTGTTCGCAGTGGTTGGCTGAATTCAAGTTCGAGTGTATCGGGATGTATGCGTTTCTCGTGCGTAACTGCTTGTCCGGTAACAAATAATGAAACTGTATCCGCAAATTTTTGAATTTGATTCAAATAGAAATCATTGTCATACTCAACACGTATCTTCAAAGTTTCTTTAAGTGCAAGTTCCTTGTTTGTCAGGTTACAAACAACGGTATCTCTGTTTGGGCTGTGTTTAAGTTCGGTAACTGATTTTGCCGTAAGTGAATCCAAAAATCGAATGTTCAAATCCTTAACCAGCGGTCGTTTGAATGCAAAAATCAACGTTGAGTTATCCGGTCTAAATGCCGAAATAAGTGCTTGTTTTTTAGCATCATGCACCAAAGTATCAATAATTTCACTGAGGGTAAGTCGTTCGAGATAAAGCGAGTCTATCGGTGCATCAAATTGAATTTCAAAAGGTTCGGTGTGTTTATGGTCGGTTATTCCATAAGAAATTTTCAATCGTTTGACTTTAAGTGAATCTTTTGGTGTTTCGTATCTGAAATGTATTGTATCTTCTTCATTGACAATGTTTTCCAATGAATCTTTGTTCGTATAAAATACACGAAGTGATAGAGAATCCTGTAAAATTTCTTCGGTCGGCGGCAGCCAATAAGTTACATATCTGCCCGTGTCTGTACGTTCAATCCGAGCTTGATTAAGATTGAAATTCAATGCTTCAATTTTCACACTGTCAGGTAATTTGGCATAAGCAAAAGTTAGTTTACCTTTCATTGTACGCGAATAGGTTTCAATAAATTGTTTTTTTGAGTCTTCTTCAAATAAAAATAAATTGAGATTATCAGGGTAATATTTTGTTGTGAAATGTGATAGAACAGTATCGTTTCGTAAAGTATCTGAACTTAAAGTATCACTTCCCATAATACGGTCTAAAATAGTGCCCGCTTTTATCGTATCTGATTGTAAAATTCTTTCGGCGCGAGTATATATCAGCGTATCAATGAACGCGATTTGCTCGTAGGGGAGTGAATATTTGTAATTTTGGTCAATATCTGAAATGGCAAATACCTTATACTTTCCGCTTCGGATATAATCAACCGTAAAACGCCCCGAAGAGTCTGTTCGGGCGATGTAAAGCGGAGCCTCTTGGTATGGAATTGAGTCGCTATTGATGTCGTAAAGCATCACAAATGCGTCTTTTACAGCGGTTTGTGTAAAAGCATCCAATAATCTGCCGGATGCTGCGAGACTGTCAATCGAATTACCTGTTGAAAAAACAAATCTGAAATCCTCTATCGCATTATTTTCGTGATAATCCTGAACCGCATCCTGAAACGTAAAAGTGTAAGTTACTGAATCCCGCAACTCTTCCTTTAATTTTATCACGATACTTTTTCCTTTCATGTCAATTTTAGGCTTAACAAGCAGGGGAGGGGAGGACAAAAATTTCCCTTGAATATTATCAAGGTTTAAGTATTCGTCAAAAGAAATGACGATTTTTTTAGGCTTAATATTACGTTGCTGTACAGCCGGATAGCTTTTGGTTAAGCGTGGAGGTTCGGTATCTTTAGCTCCGCCTGTGAGGCTTCCGGGTTGGGCACAATATTGCAAAAGCAAGGCGATAATCGGAATTATCAGAAATTTTATATTTTTGCGAATCATATTTACTTTCAAAACAATGAAAATTTCAGGTTGTAAAAGTAAACATTTTAAGTGAAAAACGGGACATTGTGATAAGAATTACACATTTCAGAGATAAATGTATCGGGTGCAATTATTGTGCAGAAGTTGCTCCGTATCGTTGGAGTATGGACGAATCTGACGGTAAAAGCAATCTGCTTGACGGGCGCGAGCGTAAAGGAGTTTACACGGCTGTGGCTACCGACGACGAATATGAGCAAAACACGGAAGCCGCAAAAATTTGTCCGGTAAATATAATTCGTGTCGAAAAATTCTGACTTATGTTGAAAATTACTATCTTTGCTGTCCGAAAAAATATGGTCTTATAGTTCAAGGGATAGAATAGAAGTTTCCTAAACTTTTGATCCGAGTTCGAGTCTCGGTAAGACCACATCCTTTTTTCGGGTTTTTTGGCAATGTTTTGTTTAAATTTTTGGAAAGAATAACTCATTGATAATCAAAATTTTGATAAATTGCATAGCCAAACTCCTACATCCTAATTCCCAATACCTAACACCAAATTCCTAATCTTTCGATATGTAACCAAGTAGTTTTATGACCAAAATTACAATCTATACTGACGGTGCAGCAAGCGGAAATCCCGGTCCGGGAGGTTTCGGGACAGTGTTGCTGTCCGGGCAGCATCGCAAAGAATTGTCCGGAGGATTTAGGCGAACAACCAATAATCGCATGGAGTTACTCGCAGTTATTGCCGGTTTAGAAGCCTTAAAACAAATCCCTTGTGAAGTTACGGTTTATTCAGATTCGCAATATGTTGTAAAAGCTGTCGAAGAATCATGGGTTTTTTCTTGGGAGAAAAAAGGCTTTGCGAAAAAGAAAAATCCGGATTTGTGGCGTAGGTTTTTGGAAATTTATCGAAAACATGTTGTGAAATTTGTTTGGGTGAAGGGACATTCCAATATTCCGGAAAACGAACGCTGTGATAAGCTTGCAGTTGCCGCATCTCAGTTGTCTAATTTACCGCCCGATGTTTTTTTTGAGCAATCCGAAACTGACGATGACCTTTTATTCGACTGATTATCCTGTTTACGGCTTACAGTTGAGAGTTTACATGCAGTGTAAACGGTTAATGATTAATTTCAGATAAAGTTCAGTTTATCCGTTTATTTGTTTAAACGTTTAATTTCCATAGATTTTCTACTGAATTTCCACTGTTTTTCCACCGAGTTTCCAAATGACTATTGACTAATGACCAATCTCAAACTGTTACCAATAAAAGTATAACTGCTTAAAAATTAAGTGTTTGAGATGTTGTTGAACTAAACAAAAAATTGTCTGCTGTATATTTTAGAACTTTTTGCTGTAAAAACTTCTAAATTGTTACTTTTGTGCTCGTATCATCGAACTCAAAATACTCAGCAATGAACTCAAATTTAAAAATTTTTTCTTGCACATCGTCAAGCTACTTGGGACAAAAAATTTCCGAAAGTTATGGGCAGCCACTCGGTAAAAGTTTTGTGGACAGGTTCAGCGACGGCGAGTTTCAGCCCGGGTACCTCGAAACCGTACGCGGGAACTATGTTTTTATAGTCCAATCTACGTTTCAACCTTCTGATAATCTCATGGAGTTGTTGCTCATGATTGATGCCGCACGCAGAGCCTCCGCTTACAAGATTATCGCAGTCATACCTTACATGGGGTTTGCTCGGCAAGACAGAAAAGATAAACCTCGCGTAGCAATAGGTGCCAAATTGGTTGCCGACCTTTTGATAGCCGCAGGTGTGGACAGAGTGATTACCATGGATTTACACGCCGACCAAATTCAAGGTTTTTTCAACGTTCCGGTGGACCATCTTACAGGCGCAACCATATTTGTTCCTTACATCAATAAATTAAATATTGATAATTTGCTCATTGCATCGCCCGATACAGGCGGAACGAAACGTGCCGGTTCTTATGCCAAAATATTAAATGCAGGTATGGTAATCTGCTATAAATCAAGAGAAAAAGCAAATGTTGTGGGCGAACTCCGAGTTATTGGTGATGTAGAGGGTAAAAATGTTGTCCTCGTGGACGATATTGTGGATACTGCCGGCACACTTGCTAAAGCCTCTGACGTTATTATGGGAAACGGCGCCCTGAGCGTTCGAGCCATCGCAACGCATCCGATACTCTCGGGCGATGCCTACGCACGTATTGAGGATTCTGCACTCACAGAACTTGTGGTAACAGATACCATTCCGTTAAAACGAGAATCACCCAAAATAAAAGTCCTATCCGTAGCCGATTTATTTGCAGAAGTTATCGAAAAGGTTTACACCTATAAATCTATCAGTTCAAATTTTATTTTTTAAATTGTCAAACGATATTACAATCGGGATAAGTTGAGGTTTTTAGTAATTGACTGACAATCTATTACTTGAAACAATTAGGAACTCTCTTTAATCTGTTTAGATTGTTATGTTTACATATTGTACTGAATATTTAG
>DYOJ01000884.1 GCA_020720705.1 Acetofilamentum sp. | reverse complement strand
GTTGTATCATTCCAAGTTTTCAGTTTTCCAAACTCAATATCTTCAACTTTTTCTTGCAAAAACATACGTCTGATATCTTTTACCAAGTTCAATCCGAGAGTGTCAATCATTTTATTTACACGTTGTTGTTCTGATTCGGGCAAGTCGGTGTTTGCGTAAAAAATATGCAAATCGGGGTCGTAACTCAGCAGTCGAAATTCATCGTATTCCGGAGTGTCCGGTTTTAGGATGCTATCTACTTCTTTTTTTCGTTTAAATTCATTGTCGTCGGTATCAACAAAAAATAAATTATCCCAGAGCCATGCCTTGTGTGTTTTGAGGTCAGGATTGAAATGTTCAAGGTTTCCGCCTTTGCAAAACGGTTTTATGTTGATTCCTTGTAGTTTAAATCTACCGTTTTCCCACTCCGTTTCTGTAACTTTTTGTTTATCGCACAACGCTATTTCAGTGTATGCACACAAACCTTCTTGAATATGAAATAAGTTTGTAAAAATGTCCACATAATATTCTCCGTCGGAAGAGTTATAGGTCGGATGCAAAGTTCCGGAATTTTCCAAGTTTTGTTCCCAATTTCGATATTCTGTTGAAAGAATTTTGGTTTTATCAAGCCTTCTCATTTCCCGAAATTGTAATTTACAAGTTTTGCAATTCGTTTATATTCAATATATTTAGCTTTACGCTTTTCTTCGTCTTTAATTTTTTCAATAGAATCTTTCAGAGAAGCCAATTCTCGGAGCATTTTTATTCGTAATTCGGTGCCGTCTTGTTTCAGCCCGAACAATTTCATAAAAATATCGTCCCAACTCAGGTAGCGGGGGTCGGTAAAATAATTATCCACATGCCGTTCGCCTTCGTACCAAAGTTTTTGGCGTACTTTGCCGTTCTCGTCAAATTCAAGCTCTACGATTTCCCACGGTTCAAAGCTCGAAGCAATTATAGGTGAGTGTGTTGCAAAAAAATACTGGCTGTTTTTGGATAAACTTGTGTAAAAATCGACAACCGACTTTTGAACATCCGGATATAGAGAGCGTTCGGGTTCGTC
>DYOJ01000201.1 GCA_020720705.1 Acetofilamentum sp. | reverse complement strand
GAATGACTACTTAATGACTATTTTTGACTACTATATGACAATACTTTCGATTGGTAAAAGAGTATAATTGACATAAAATCAGGTATTTATACGTGTTCTTACAGACACTAACAAAGGTCAAATTCTAACGGAGTATCGTTTAAGGGATATTCAAATATTTATGCAACTGCACAGAGAGTTTCCATTGCGGATGTTTTCTGATATAGTCAATCAAAACAGGTGTCATTTCCTGATGTTTGCTCCATTCGGGTTGCAAATATAAGTTTTCTATATTTTTAAATTTTGAAGCTTCACGTTCGGCATGCTCCAAATCATCAACGTCTTGAATAATCACTTTAAGTTCATTAGCAATCAGATAAAACTCAGGTTGCGGCAGTTGCTGTTTTTTAGGTGATAGACAAATCCAATCCCATTTGCCCGTAAGCGGATAGGCTCCGGAGGTTTCCAAAAACGCTCGAATGTGGTGTCGGGCAATTTCACGACATAAAGGTTCGAGATTGTATGTGGTTGGTTCTCCGCCGGTTACAACAATCGCTTTTGCAGGTGTTGATGCTGCTTTTGCAATAATTTCGGCAACGGTTGCCAAACGGTGCAAATCGGCACGCCAAGACAATTTCGTATCGCACCAACGGCAACCGATATCGCAACCGCCGACACGTATAAAATAAGCCGCACTTCCGGCATGATACCCCTCACCCTGCAAAGTATAGAACTCTTCAATCAACGGCAATTTTTCGCCGTATTCAAAAACATCTGTCATAAAAAAATAATAAGCCTGCAAAAGTGTAGTATTTTTTTCTTACACAAAAAATTCATGTTGCAAATTTCCGGTGTCGTTTGTTTTTTTTACATTTGTCGAAAATTCTACGCTGTGTTAAAACATCTGAAAATATCCAATTATGCCCTAATATCAAACACAATAGTAGATTTTGATAAGGGATTCACAGTTATTACGGGCGAAACCGGAGCCGGAAAATCAATTCTGCTCGGGGCATTATCGTTGCTGCTCGGACAACGTGCAGATGCAAGTGTGTTGCGCGAAACCGATAAAAAATGCACTGTCGAAGGTCATTTTGACATCGCGGACTATCATTTGAACGATTTTTTCAGTCAAAATGATATTGATTATTTTGACCGTTGCATTGTCAGAAGGGAAATCGCAGAAAACGGACGGTCGAGGGCGTTCGTAAATGATTCGCCTGTAAATCTGACGACACTGCGTGATTTAACTGTTCAATTGGTTGATATTCATTCACAACACAAAAATATTGAACTCAGCAATCCGTTTTTTCAACTTACAACGTTGGACAATTATGCGGGTATCATATCGGAAACCGAAGCGATACGAAACGAATACAAAACCTATTCGGCTACACGTAATCAATTGAAAATCACCAAAGAAAAAGCACAAGCCGCCTTAGCCGAAGAAGATTACATTCGATTTATTTACACCGAATTGACGGAAGCAAAACTTAAGCCGGATGAACAAGAAAGTTTGGAGCAAGAAGCCGAACTTTTGGAACATGCCGAAGAAATTAAACTGCAATTTGCTTTATCGCTAAAACTTTTAGCCGATGATGAGCATGGTTCACTTATTTTATTGCGCCAAGCACAACAAGCACTTTCTCGTATATCAAAATTTTGGAACAAAGGAGATGAATTAGCACAACGCATTGAGAGTGTTCGTATTGAAGCCGAAGATATTTTCTCCGAAATTGAAAAAGCAAACGAACAAATTGAGTTTGACCCCAAACGCTCCGAAACAGTAAGTGAGCGATTGAACAAAATCTATCATTTGCAAAAGAAACACGGGCTTGACAGCATTTTTGCATTAGCCGAATTGCAAAAAAAACTCAAACTTAAATTAGACGAATTTGAATCCTTCGACGAAGCCATAAAAACTCTTGAAGTAAAACTTGACGAACAACGCCGACAACTTGAAGTACTGTGCAACAAATTATCTGAAGCCCGGAAAAAACACATTCCGAACTTTGAGCACAAAATATCGGAACTTTTACGCGAGTTGGGGATGCCCGCCGCCGTGTTCAAAGTTGAGATTCGCCAAACCGAAGAATTTACGCCCAACGGAACAGATATTGTCAGTTATTTGTTTTCGGCAAATAAAAATCTGCCGCCTCAAGAAATCGGAAAAATAGCCTCAGGCGGAGAAATTTCGCGTTTGATGCTTAGCCTAAAATCTGTCATCGCGGATTCCGTAGCCTTGCCCACAATTGTTTTTGATGAAATAGACACCGGAATATCCGGAGAAATTGCCGACAAAACTGCCGGAATTATGAAACGAATGTCCAAGTCAATGCAAGTGGTTGACATTACCCATCTGCCACAGGTTGCCTCTAAAGCTGACACACATTTGTTTGTGTATAAGGATTTTGACGGCAAGCATACTGAAAGCCGAATCCGAATTCTCAACGCTCAAGAACGTATCAATGAGATTGCCGCTATGCTTAGCGGGGCAGAAATCACCGATGCAGCACTTGCACAAGCAAAAGCACTGCTCGGGGTGTAGGTTGAGAGTTTAATTTACTGTAACTATCTGATAATCTACTACTTGCGTCTATTTGAACCTTAAACCGAAAACATTATACTTTATGAAATAGCAAAATTTGTTGTCAAATGTTTGTCTAAATTCGGTTGAAATTCGGTTGAAATTCAATAGGAGCTTAAAAAAGCAATAAATGACTACTTTTTGACTAGTACCGCGTCAATTTTGAAATGACGCTACATTGTCCTACGGACGAATGCAGGTCAGTAGAGACTTTCCATCGTCCGATAGGACATGGAAACGTCAGAAGAGTCTTGACATGACACCAGTGTCTGACCGCTGAATTACAAACCTTACGATTATACCAAATTTTGTTTGAGAAATTTTTAGCTGTAATGCAGATATTGTTGCACCAGCTCGGCAATCGCTTCGTTGTTACCGTAGAGACGCTCGCTTAAATCTTCGTCATGATAACTTTTGAGTTTCCGAACAAACCCGTCAATGGTAGATGTCGGAAAAACGCCCGATTGTTGGAAGAAATCGCGGTCGCGCTCCAAAAAATCGGCAGACTGTGCACATGACGCCGGAAGTGCAACGAGTCTTTTCAATACTTCTTCATTACCTTTTGCAAAAATATTGACGTTCACATACAAACGTTCCGCAATTTGGAGTGCATCTTTACGTAATAGTCCGTCTTTTGCGGCAAGTATCATGCCGGCAAACAGATGATAAAGGTCGGCTGAACCGTCCGGCACACGAAGTTCGGCGGTTTGTTTACCTCGCACGTAAGGCACATCGCCTCGCTCTTGCGGGTTGGCATCTTTTATCATTTGGGTTTTGGCAATCCAGCCCAGCGGCACACGCACCAATGCTGAGCGGTTACTGTCGCCCCAGCAGACCATTGTAGGAGCTTCTTGGTGTGGCACAAGTCGCAGATAGGACGTTGGGATAGTATTACCGAACGCCGTGAGCGATTGCGCTTTATCCAACAACCCTGAAATAACTTTCCGTGCAATATCCGTTAAACCATGCTCGTCAGCCATAAGGTTCATGCCATCTTTATCTACCTGAAAATGAACATGTAAACCACTTCCTGCTTTTCCGACCGTAATTTTCGGCGCAAAACTGATAATGACACCGTATTTTTTTCCCAACATTCGTAATATCCATTTGGCAAGAATCAGTTGGTCCACAGCATCTTGCGGCTCTACGGGCATAAATTCGATTTCGTGTTGCTCGAAAGTATGTGTTTCGGTGCTGAAATTTCCGACTTCGGAGTGTCCGTATTTAATTTTGCCGCCGCATTGCGCAATCAAAAGCATGGCTTCGGTTCGTAAATGCTCAAAACTGCTGAACGGTAACGATGAATGGTATCCTTTTTGGTCGGTTTCGGGATAGATATTATTTTTTGGACTAATCACGTAATATTCAAGCTCGCCCATAGCCAAAAAATCCATACCGGTTTCAGTCTGAAATAATCGGCTTGCTTTACGCAAAATATTCTCGGGAGCAATATCGAGCGGCTTACCTTCTTTGGTATAAAACGAGCATAAAATATCAAGAGTCGGACGTTCCGAAAACGGATTTACATAAGCAGAGCTGAATCGCGGAATGACGTACAAATCACTCTTTCCGGCTTCGATGTATGAGAATAAACTTGAACCGTCCACGCGCTCGCCTGTGGACAGGATGGATTCGAGATAGCTTTTGCTGGTAATCACAAAGTTGAGGGTTTTCAACTTTCCGTCCTCAGCAACATATCTGAAATTTAACATCTCAATACCTTTATCATCAATAAACTTAATGATGTCGTATTTAGTAAATTCCGATGACGGCTTTTTGAGGTGTTGAACCAGCTTATTGGGATTCATTAAAACTTCAAGCTCTCTCATAATTAACGATTTTAATCTGATTATTTTGATATAATTTGAGCGTAAAAGTAAACGTATTTCTGCGCAATAATTCTGTCATAAAACAGATATTTAAAGATATTTTTTTACAAAATCAGATAGTTTTCAGCAAATATTGATTAAAAAAATGCCGTAATCGCAAATTAAATTAAATTTGCAAAAAAATTCACCGCACGCCGGATATGAAAGCTACTTATTTAAACGAAAATATTGCCTTATTTAACCGTTTGCTTGATAGATACAGCAAAGCAAAAGAAGAATTTTTGCATCTCACGGGAGGCGAAATGCCGCCTTTATATTTTGCTTTTGACACCCGTTTTTTACTGTCATCGAGTTTAAACATAAGTTTTGACAAAAATAATATTCTCAGCAAAGATGCTCGAACGTGTTATGTAAGACTGTTGAAATTATCCGATTTATGGATAACCTACGAAGCCTTACTAAAAATACTCAACGAGCAAGGATACAACGCAGAACCCGCCGCCAAAGCAACCGCATTGAAAGATAAAGATGCAAGTGAAGTTTTTGAATTGGACGACATCTTGACAAACTGCAACAATCAATTGAAATTCAATTGTTTAAATAATGAACGATTCACAAAAAAAATTCAGGATTACCTAAACTTTTTAGCTCAAAACAGCTCGACAACACAGGTTGCGGTCTTAAACAAAGCATTGTTTAGTCTCAAAAGTATCAAACCCTTTAACATACAAGAAATTATAGCCATCATTTATGCGATTCACTATTTGTTCATCAACCAAGGCGAAACCTCTTTATCGAAAATACAAAATTTACTTTTGACGCGTTTTTTATTTGAAATTTTGTATGATTTTTTAAGTTTGGCTTCATTAAAAATCGCAACTAAATTGATAAAAAACAAAACTGTAAATATCACAAAATAGCAGTAGCATGGAGA
>DYOJ01000200.1:4131-5333 GCA_020720705.1 Acetofilamentum sp. | reverse complement strand
GGAGTAGACTCATTATTGAGATGTTATTTCAAAAATCCTGTCAGTTTTTTTTACACATTGAAATTCAAGTCTTATTCGATAAAATCAACCCAACCGAAAATATCTTCAGCATCGCCGTTTTGAATATCAAGTAAAGCGTGGTAGAGTTTTGTTGAAATCGGACCGGCTTGCTCTCCAAAGTTGTATGATTTTCCGGAGGCATCGTCCCAAATGGATTTTATCGGGGAAATTACGGCTGCCGTACCGCAGGCTCCGGCTTCGTCAAAAGTGTCAAGTTCTTCGAGTGCAACGGGTCTGATTTCTGTTTTCATGCCTAAATGTTCTGCTAATTGCACAAGGCTTTTATTCGTAATTGACGGCAATATTGACTCGGATTTTGGGGTGATATACGTGTTGTTTTTTATGGCGAAGAAATTTGCCGGTCCGCATTCGTCAATGTATTTTTTTTCTTTGGCATCTAAGTATAAAACATTTGCAAATCCTGCCTCATGCGCAACGTGCATTGATGTTAAACTTGCTGCATAATTCCCGCCTACTTTGAATCTTCCCGTACCTTTGGGCGCAGCTCGGTCAAAATCGCGTGTAATCATAAAAGATACGGGTTTGAATCCCTCTTTAAAATATGGTCCTACGGGTGATACAAATACGATGAATGTGTATTCGTCTGACGGGCGAACGCCCACGCGCGCTCCGGTGCCGATTGTGAGCGGACGGATATAGAGCGATGCTCCCGAACCGTAAGGCGGTACGTATTTTTTGTTTCTTCGGACGGTTTCAAAAATCATTTCTTTGAATAATTCTGTTGTCGGCGGTTCCATCATGATACCTCGGCAAGAATCCTGCATACGCTTTGCATTTTCTTGCCAACGGAACACTCGTATTTTGCCGTCTCGTCCCATAAAGGCTTTTAATCCTTCAAATACTTCTTGTCCGTAATGCAGAGCCGTTGCTCCGATGTGAATCGGCATCATAAAATCCGAAGTGTATTCCGGCGTGCTCCATGTCCCGTTTTTCCGGACTGCGCGAGCGTTACAATCTGTCGGGTGATAGGCGAATGGTAATTCTTTCCAATTTATAGTTTCCATTTTGAACAATTTTATTATTTGTCTCAAAGATATAAATTGCCTTGCACTTTTACGAATGTTTTACAACAATTATATGTATTTTTTAGAATAGAAACACATTTTTGTTCGATATTTCTT
>DYOJ01000200.1:0-4031 GCA_020720705.1 Acetofilamentum sp. | reverse complement strand
AATTTCAAATATTTACAACTTTGCTTACAATCACTATTTGCAATAGGCATCAAGATACGCTTGTGCGTAAGGATGTTTTAAATCTCGTGCTTTTGCAAAATCCATGCAGGATTGTTTGGTGTTTCCCATCTTCATGTAGGCTTGTGCACGCATGAACCATGCATCGGTAAAGTTTGCGTCTTTTTTTAGGACAAAATCCAAATCAGAAATGGCTGCGTTCGGATTTTCGGAATTTAGGAACGCAATGGCGCGGTTGTAATATCCTGTGAGGAAATCCGGTTTCAATTTCAAAGCGGCATTGTAATCGGAAATGGCTTGCGAATAATTTTCGTTTGCGAATTTTTTTCGTTCGTTAATATCTGTAATTTCAGGGTAATGGATATATTTCTTACCTTTTTCGGTTTCAACAGACTGAGAGTTTTGATAATTCGCTGCCTTTCGAGCTTTGGCAAGTCCTCGGTTTGAGTATATGGTCTCACTCTCACCGGATAATTGAAGAGCGGTGTCAAAATCTGTAACAGCTTCGTCTAATTTGCCGAGTTTTCCTTTTGTTACACCACGATTTACGTAAAAGTTACCGTCTGTTTGTTTCAGCTCTATGGCGATATTCATGTCTTTGACAGCAGCTTCCCACATTAAATTTTGTTTTTGTGGATTTGTTCGATAATCTGCAAGTTCCGCTGTCGTATTCCCCCTGTGATGGTAGGCTTCCGCAAAGCGCTGATTATATTTTATTGCATTGGTTAAATCAGTAAGTGCATTTTTCAACAGTATGGTATCTCGAGTTACTTTTGCAATTTCATACGCTGAACTCCCTCTGTTATACATCGCATTGGAGTAGTCAGGCTTACCGTTTATAGCTGCCGTAAAATCTTGAATTGCTTTTTGTCGAAGGGTTATTGCCGTAGCATTATCGTTCCTGTCCATGGCAGCTTTTGCCATTCTGTCAAGTTCACTTCCTCGATTATTCCATGCCGTAACAGCTTTGGGTTGTTTTTTTATGGTGTCGTTCCATAAGCTCATGCTGTCTTGCCAAATATCGCACCGTTGGTAAGTTAATGCTGCCAAAACGAGGGCGTACATTCCGATAATACCATAAAGTACGGATTGTTTTTTAGGTTTTATTTCGACAAAATATTGTGCTCCGAAACCGATAAGTAAATAAAACCCGATTGAGGGGATATACGCATATCGGTCGGCGTGCACGGCACTTCCTACCGGTATAAATTGCAGCAACAAAAATATATTGATTATAAAAAATGCAATCGAAAATGTAACGGCTTTGTTGGTTTTATATGTTTTAAAAATTGCCCAAATTGAAATTGCCGCAGGTATCAAGCCCAAATAATAGTGAGGCGGAATCTTTTTTGTAACAATATCCGGATACGGATACATTGCCGTTAAGTCAAGAGGCAACATTAATTTTAAGAGATATTGCATATAGGCATAAGCCGCAAAACCGATGCGTTTGTGTAGTTCGTATTGTTCTTCGTCTGCAATAGCATCGCCTTCGCCTTGAGCCATAACCGCAAAAATACCAAACCCAAGTGCAAGTAACAAAAACGGTATTTTTTCGACTAATATTCTTACAGAAAAGTATTTACGGTCTCTGAAATAGTCTATCGCCACAAGCGTAACCGCCAATGAAACAGCCTGCCCTTTGGAGAGTAGCGATAGAATAAATAGAATAAGTGCGGCAATATAGTGTCGTGATTTTTTGGTATCAACATAATTCAAATATGCAGACAATCCGCCGACAAAAAATATTGAATATAGCACATCTTTACGTTCGGATACCCATGCTACGGATTCAACATGCAGTGTGTGTGTGCCGAACAGAAGTGCTGCAATAAAGGCAACCAAAATACGTCCGGAAAGTTTGTACGCAAATTGAAAAACAAGTAAAGTAACTATCAGATGTAAAATAATATTGATTAAATGAAAAGGGTAGGGGTTAATGCTCCCGTCTTCGAGTTCTCCGCCTATTGCATAGTCCACATTTAACGACAGCATTGTGAGCGGATGGTAGTTGCCCATGTAACTTTTTTCTGAAAATATCGCCTTAATTGTTTCGCCCGAAAAACTTTTAAGATGCGGATTTTCAACTACATACTGTTTGTCGTCCCAGTTTGTCAGTTCGTTATCCAATGCCGGATAATAGGAAACAAAGGTTACTATGAGTATAATAATCACAGCGATAAGGCGAGACTTCATGTCTGCCGGTTGTGGCAAATGTGTTCTGCTTTTCGGTTTCCGGTTTACCGATTTGAGATTAATGTTGCCTGTTTGACTTATTTGTTCTGTTGTGCGTTGGCGTTTCATCTGATAATTTTAAAGAACGAATTTTAAAAAAACATTGAACAGATTCTTCTATAATATCTTGATAATGTAAAGAACAATTTCTCTTATTTCATATTTAACTTCATACTATACAAGTTTTGCAACTGTTGTATAGACGTATTTATTATATCAATAGTCCGTAAATGTTTTATGTAAGATATTGATTTATTGTAAATAAGATTAGAAAATGTCTTAGATTAGAATTTTAATTGTAACTAATTGAAATAAGTAATTTGAATCTAATATTTAACGTCTAAAATCTAATATCTAACGAACTATTGCTTTATTTAAAGTTCTCACAAAGATATTGATATTCGTTAAATTTTCAAATCTCAATATTTCGAATTGTAAGTTTTTGTTCAAAAAATTTAAAAAGACACCATTATTCTGAAACAATGTTTTAAATTTGTCTCAAACATAATTTTTTCAAAACAAATGAATCCATCCAAAAAAATTTTAATCACCGGCGGCGCCGGGTTTATCGGCTCGCATGTTGTGCGCTTGTTTGTAAATAAGTATCCGAATTATCATATCTATAATTTGGATGCCCTCACGTATGCCGGAAATCTTGAAAATTTAAGCGATATTCAGGATTACCCGAATTATACGTTTTTGAAAGGCAATATTTGTGATGTCTTGTTTTTGAGCAAGTTATTTGACACTGCTGAATTTGACGGTGTGATACATCTTGCCGCCGAATCTCACGTGGATAGGTCTATCGCAAACCCGGGTGCATTTATTGAAACCAATATTCTTGGTACGGTAAATTTGCTTAACGCTGCTCGCAATCAATGGAAAAATAATTTGGAGGGAAAGCGGTTTTATCATATTTCCACAGACGAAGTATATGGCTCGCTGGGCAACGAAGGTTATTTTACCGAAACCACGGCTTACGACCCGCGAAGTCCGTACTCGGCATCAAAAGCCGGTTCAGACCATTTGGTGCGAGCCTATCATCATACCTTTAATTTGCCTGTTGTTATCACAAATTGTTCAAATAATTATGGACCAAATCAATTTCCCGAAAAACTTATACCTCTAATTATCAATAATATAAAAACGAATAAAGCTTTACCCGTTTACGGACAAGGTTTAAATGTGCGAGACTGGCTTTACGTCGAAGATCACGCGGCTGCAATTGATACGGTGTTCCATAACGGAACGGTCGGACAAACTTACAATATCGGCGGAAATAATGAATGGAAAAATATTGACCTTGTCAAAAAAATGTGCAGTATCATGGATGTCAAATTAGGCAGACAAATTGGTGAATCCGAAAAACTTATAAGTTATGTTACCGACCGTGCCGGGCATGATTTAAGATACGCTATTGATTCTTCTAAAATTCAGAATGAATTAGGGTGGAGACCGTCTCTTGATTTTGAACAAGGGCTTGAAAAAACCATTGATTGGTATTTGGCAAATGAATCTTGGATGCAAAAAATATTATCGGGAGAATACGAACGTTATTACGATCAAATGTACCGTAATCGCTGATGTGTTGATTTAGATTTACAGTTGAGTGTTAGTTGTGATTACGAAATATGCTAAACGCATTATATTCAATCATTTGAAAGTATTTGAACACTAAACTGCAAACCTTAAACAATATTCGATGTCAATAAATCTCTATTATTTCTACTTTACTAAGTTAAATTGTATTGAGAATAAGTAAGTTAAATGATTTAAGT
>DYOJ01000883.1 GCA_020720705.1 Acetofilamentum sp. | reverse complement strand
TGTTAGAATTTAGACGTTAGACATTAGATTCAAATTGCTCAATATCGGACAGTTACAATCAAAGTCAAATTTGAGTAATTTTCTTTTCTAATTTACAATAAATCAATATCTTACATAAAATTTTCACGGACTCTTGTTAAGAGAACAAGAAAAAAAATTAACGGAGCAAAAAAAAAATAACAAATGAAACACCCTTGTATCACGGACTTTAAGTTCGTGTTACTCACAAAACGATGAAAATTAATGTTTTACAAATTTATTTACGGATGAAAATATTAAAAATTGAACTTCAAAACATACATTCTATACAATCTGATACGCCTGTAGTAATTGATTTTCAGCATGATAGATTTAGAAATGTTGGCATATATGCAATTACAGGCAATACCGGTTCCGGAAAAACAACCCTGCTTGATGCAATCACCGTTGCTCTTTATCACCGATTACCTCGATTTTCTGAAGCAAACCCCGATTTATCAAAAATTGTTTCGCACGGAGCGGAATCAGCCTTCTGCCGAATCACATTTGAAAGTCAGTCAGTGAGTTACGAGGCTCTGTGGACTATCAGAATGAGACAGAAAAACGGCAAAAAACTGGGCAACCCGGATGAAAAAGTGCGATTGATAAATTTAGAAACAAATCAGATTCTTGTTGAACAAAAAAAGGCTTTCAGAGCTGAAATTGAGCAGATTACAAAATTAAATTATGAACAATTTTTGCGTTCGGTAATGCTTGCTCAAGGCGAATTTGCTGCCTTTTTGAATGCAAAAAATGCAGAGAAAGGCGAGTTATTGGAGCAGATTACGGGTGAAGATATTTACAAAAAAATTGGTGAAACCCTGACTTTGCGAATAAATTCCGAGAAAAAAATATTAGACGAACTCAAAGCAAAAATCAATACGGAAGATATTTTATCAGACTCACAAGAGCTTGAATATCAATCGGAAATTTCAAATATTTTACCTGAGATACAACGCTTTGAATCGGAAATCAAACTGGCGGAACAAAAAGCAAAATGGTATGAAAATGAAGCAAAATTAACCC
>DYOJ01000199.1 GCA_020720705.1 Acetofilamentum sp. | reverse complement strand
AATTGAATTACAAAAACAACTATTATTATTAGAACAATAATAGTTGTTTTATTTATACTGAAAATGTGTAAATTTGGAAATTTGAAAATGTGATAATTTTTTGATTATTAAATATTTAATAAAGAATAAAAGTAAAGAAATCAGCCGTTTTGAGTATAGAATAAAAAAAAGGCTCAAAAAAATGAGCCTTCCTGAAAAAATAATTTTCGGAACTATTTTGAAACTACGTTTATATCTTTGAGCAACAAATCTTTGTATGACTTAGCAATCGGGATAGATTTTTTCTTTCCGCCGGATAATTTCAAAATAACCATATTGTCTTCAATCATGGTTACACGGTCCATGTTCACGATAAACGAACGATGAACGCGCTTAAATTGTGCTCCCGGAAATTTGTCCAAAATTGCTTTCATCGTAAAATGTATGGTATATTTATCATCATCGGTATTGATAATCACGTAATTTTCAAGGGCTTCAATCCAGATAATATCTTCGTAAAGTAATCGTATAAACGAAGAGGAACTGCTTTTGATAAATATTCCTTTGGTGCTGTTTCGAGCAGCTTCGTCGTCATATTTCTCCTTTGCTTTATTTACGGCTTTCATAAATCGGCCTTGCGAAACCGGTTTAACAAGATAATCCGTAACATCGTATTCAATAGCTTGTAACGCATATTTTCCTTCGGATGATACGATAATAATCTGCGGTAAATTATCCGATGCAGCCAGAAATTCCATCCCGTTCATATCGGGCATTTCAATATCCAAAAAAATAATATCGGTGGTATTTGTCGCATTAAAATAATTCATGGCATCGGTAGCATTTTCAAAACTTGCTTCGAGACTAAGCATCTCCGTTTTTTTTATATGCCCCTCGAGTATTAAGCGAGATACTTTGTCGTCATCAACAATTATACATTTCATAATCAATAAATTGCGTATTTAGAATATTTATATTTAAAAATTTCCGTGCAATATCTTGCCCGAGTTTTACTTTATTCACCCAAAATTAAATAAACTTCGTCATATAAAAAAAAAACATCCTAATTATTTTTTTATTTTTGCGTTTTTCAATATAAAAATGAAATAATTAAATGTTTTCTTTGAGAAGTTTTTTTTATGAAAAATATTTGAAATTTAAGTAATTAGTAACGAGAAGCAAATAATTATACTGTTCACGGTTTATAGTTTAATGTTTACAGTTACGCATTTAATTAAAATTCAGCATATTGACTGGTTTTAAAAGTTAATGTTTAACCCACTTTTGTATAGTAAAATATTTGTACGAAAATATCAAATTACTAACTGCTTAAAAATCAGTAATTATCTCACAAATCATTTTTTTAACATTAATTCGACTTTACGAAGTTAAAGATTTGGCAAAGTTTGTGCTTAGAATAGTTTAGCGCGGACGCTAAACACAAATAGAAAATGCAATAAGCGTCCACGCTTTATCTTTTGCCGGCATAACTTCGTAAAGTAGAATTAATCTAATATTTTTTAACCGATACGCATGAATATTTTTATTAAATATCTGTTTACGATACTACTAACAGGCTGTTGGGTAGGCAACATGAGTGCGCAAGTGCTTTTGGAAGAGAACGAACTTGTGGGAGAAAAAGAGTATTTTTCGATTGAAGAGGCACTCAAAAATCCGTCTCGCGTTTACAAATTGAATTTAAGTAATCAGGAATTGACCGATTTTCCGGAAGAGATATTTTTGTTTGTCAGATTGCAAGTACTTGATTTATACGGAAATAATTTGATGTCAATCCCTGCCGAAATTAATACCTTGCAAAATTTACAATTTCTGAATTTAGGTGAAAATAAGCTTAAAAGTTTGCCTCCCGAAATTGGAGATTTACCCAATTTATTGATGTTGGATGCAGCAACCAATAATTTAGAGTATTTTCCGTCCGAAATCTGCAATCTGCCTCTTATACAAAGCATTAACCTTGAAGATAACGCCCTTGTAAATTTACCGGGTAATATCGGAAATCTTACCGAACTGATCAATCTCGGAGTTCGCGGAAACAAGCTGACTACCCTACCGGAATCATTCTGTGATTTAAAAATGTTGCAAGCCGTTGATTTATCGGAAAATAGCCTGCGTGAATTACCGGACAGTATTGGCAGACTGTCAAATTTAATGATTTTTGACATCCATAAAAATGAGTTATTGGAAGTTCCGCCGGGTATCAGCCGCATGAAAAATATTCCGTATTTAAACATGGCTGAAAACGAATTGCGCAACATTCCGGCAGACATCGGTCGGCTTGCAGGTTTGCGTATGTTGGATTTGTCAAAAAATGCACTTACCGAACTGCCTTCCGAAATTAAAAATCTTTCAGGCTTGTATGAGCTTAATGTATCTGATAATAAATTAGTTACATTGAGTTCGAGTGTTGGAAATTTATCTCGTCTCGGGGTTTTGAATTTAGAAAAAAATGCTTTGCAAAATCTGCCTCCCGAAATCGGAAATTTAGCAGAATTAGCAGAATTAAATGTGTCCTCAAACATCCTGAAATCTTTGCCGCAAGAAATCGGAAAACTGGGAGATTTAAAAACGATGAACTTGTATAACAACCAATTAAGTAAATTACCGCAAACCATTGGAGAGCTTAGCAAATTGGAAGAATTGATAATAAATTACAACTCGCTTGAATCTGTGCCTTCAACGGTTTCCGGTTTAAAACAACTTAAAGTTCTGGATTTATCCAACAATAAATTAACAGGTTTACCGGCTGAAATAGGAGAACTGAAAAATTTAATTACGCTTAATTTGAAAAATAATCAAATAAACAGCCTTCCCGAAACAATTCAAAATTTCACACAATTAGAATATTTAGACATTCGCAATAACGAACTAACTGAAAAAGAAGTTATTAAAATGAAATCTAAACTTTCGAGCTTTGTAAAATTAAAACTATAAACCGGCAACCTTAAAATATGTTTTTTGATAAACAAAAATCCAAAATTTTACGTAAGCAAATAACTAATTAAACACCTCATAATCAAATATTTAAAACACACAAAACACTCTAAGTGAAACTGTAAGCTGTATAAAACCGGCATTAATTGAAAGTTTTTTTTGATAATCATTTCAATTTTACTAATATTGCAGTCTCTTTCAAAACAAATTGACAGTTACTGCTTCAAACGGCAACACATTTGTAATCAATCCATTTTTTTCCCTTCAACATAAATTACACATTATATGTACGATATTTTAACTCTTAACGAGAAGAAAGTTCCCGAATTAAAAGACATTGCAAAACAACTTGACATCCAGCGCATTGATAAGTTTAAACGTCAAGATTTAATCTATAAAATTTTAGATGTACAGGCTGTAAACGCAGCATCCGAGCCTGACCCTAAGGCTGAAAAGAAAACACGAAGTCGTACAAAAAAGAATAAAGATGTTTCCGTAAAACCAATCGGCGAGCAAACAGAACATAAAATAGTATCTGTAAGCGAAACAGAAACAAATCCGGCAGAAGAAACAAACAATGAAACTTCGGAAACCGAAAAACCTCTCAAAAAATTAGTTAAAAAACGCGACCAAGTATTGTTGAGTCCCGAAAGTGAACTTGTCGAAACATTTTCCGAAAAAAACAATATTGAAAATAATAAAGAACCTGAATTATTTGAAACTCAAGATGAAAATCTAACCTCAAAACAGGAAATTGAGAATACTCCAATAAACGAAGACACAAAAACTGACGCAGAAAAACATTCCTCTCAACAACAAAAATTAAAAAACAAAGACAGAAAAGAATTTAAACCAACCAACCTCCCTTCTATCAATCAAAACAGAGAAAAAAATCAAAACCGCGAAAACAAACAAAACCGCGAAAACAAAGAAAACCGCGAAAACAAAGAAAATCGCGAAAACAAAGAAAACCGCGAAAACAAAGAAAATCGCGAAAACAAAGAAAATACAGCACAATACTCCCATGGTTTTAATCCGAATTTTGAATTTGACCCGATAATTTCTGCCATAGGCGTCTTAGAAGTCATGAACGAAGGATTTGGTTTTTTACGCTCTTCTGACTACAACTATTTCAGCTCACCCGATGATGTTTATGTATCTCAATCTCAAATAAAACTGTTTGGACTTCAAACCGGCGATACCGTAAGAGGACAAATTCGACCGCCAAAAGAAGGCGAAAAATATTTCCCGCTGATTAAAGTTGAAGAAATCAACGGACGATTACCGGAAAATATCCGCGACCGAGTGGGCTTCGACCATCTGACCCCATTGTTTCCGACCGAAAAATTCAATATAACCGGAAAAGAATCAAGCCTTTCCACACGAGTTATAGATTTATTCTCGCCTATCGGAAAAGGACAACGCGGATTGATTGTTGCACAACCGAAAACCGGTAAAACTGTATTACTCAAAGAATTAGCAAATGCAATTGCAGCCAACCATCCGGAAGTTTACATGATAATTTTGCTTATTGACGAACGTCCGGAAGAGGTTACCGATATGGAACGGAGTGTGAACGCCGAAGTTATCGCTTCTACATTTGATATGCCCGCCGATAACCATGTCAAAGTAGCCGAAATCGTTATGAAAAAAGCCAAACGCTTAGTCGAATCCGGACACGATGTTGTGATACTTTTAGATTCCATAACTCGCTTAGCACGTGCATACAACACAGTTTCACCCGCATCCGGCAAAGTGCTCTCCGGCGGCGTTGAAGCAAACGCTTTACACAAACCCAAACGTTTTTTCGGAGCAGCCCGTAACATCGAGAACGGCGGCTCGCTCACTATTGTAGCTACAGCCTTGATTGAAACCGGCTCGAAAATGGACGAGGTTATTTTTGAAGAATTTAAGGGCACAGGTAACATGGAGTTGCAGTTAGACCGTCGTTTATCGAACAAACGTATTTACCCCGCCGTTGATGTAAATGCTTCGGGAACAAGACGAGAAGAACTTTTGTATTCCGAAAATATGTTACATAAAATTTGGATTCTTCGCAATTATCTTGCTGATATGAACCCTGTTGAAGCAATGGAATTTATGCGCGACAGACTCAAACGCACTCGAGACAACGATGAGTTTATTATGTCAATGAACTCAGATATGTAGTATTTGTAAGGAAACTGTAAAAATACTTCGTTAGATTTTAGAATTTAGATGCTAGATTCAAATCGCTTAATTCCAATTAGTTACAATCAATACTCTTAATTAAGAAATTTCATTATCTAATTTGCAATAAATCAATATCTTACAAAAAATATTAACGGAGTATTGATACAAAGATATAATATTATTTCGAGTGCAAACTTTTTGATATATCAACATAAAAATCCTTGCACATAAAATTTTAATCAAA
>DYOJ01000198.1 GCA_020720705.1 Acetofilamentum sp. | reverse complement strand
TAAAAAGTAAAGTCGTTTGCACGTAAATTAACTTAGCCAAGGTTTGGAACTTTGGCTAAGTTTTGCGTTCCAAAATCTGACAGGTCTTAACCCTCGTAATGCCCTTTGCACGAATAGATTATAACTTTATCGTCGCTAACTTCGTAAACCAAACGATGCTCTTGCGTTATCCGCCGCGACCACTGACCGCTTTTGTCGTGTTTCAGAGGTTCGGGGTTTCCGGTACCTTCGAAGGGCGTGCGCTGAATTTCTTTGATAAGTTTTACAATTTTATTGAAAATCTTTTTGTCGGCAAAAGCCCAATCCGAATATTCGTCAAACGCGTTTGTTTCAAAGGATATGACAGGCTTCATAGTTTCGCAACTTTTAAAATATCCGATTTTTCCGTTCTTTTGCCGGACAATAGTTGTTTATTCAACGCATCAAACTCATCGGTTGTAAATGCAAGCAGTTCGGCGCCGTTCGCAACGGCATCAATTCTTTTGTTGATTTCATCTGTATGGCTTACGGCTTTGGGTTTAATGACAACTTCAATTTCACCGAAACTCGTAAACATAACTTTCAGTATATCTGTTATATGCTCGCCTTTAATGTCAGACAAACTGTTGATATTTAATGTTGTAATCATTGCAACTTTTTTATACAAATATACAGAATTTTCGGAGAAACTACAATGTTTGAAGAAAAATTAGTATCATTACCCGACAAACTTATGGAAATAATCCGCCAAAAAGGGTTGGTAAATTTTATGAAGACTCAAGGGAAACTACTTGATTATCAGCAATTAACTTTGACAAAGTTCCAAACTTTGTCAAAGTTTTGCAACGCTGCTATTTTTGCTTTTTTAAGCGTTCCATCGTTTTTTTGTGCTGTTCTTTTTCGCGTGCGATGTCTTGTTTGCGGCGTTCGATGCGTGCTTTTAGGTCGGCGATGCGTTTTTTTTCATTCTCAATAAACGGTTTTACATAAGCCGCGCCCCGCTTGTCTTGCCGATGCCGCGCTATCTGCCTAATTACAGTTTATATTGGAGAACCTCCTCTTGAAAGGTTTTTATTACTAAAATGGAGCAAAATCATCGTTTCCTCTATTAACATTTTTAATATCAAATCCCGACCGAGTATTCAAAAAAGAAAGCGGTTCTTCAAAGCGTGCTAATTGTTCTCGGAAACGCAATTCTACGTCCGTAGTCTCTCCGTTTCGGTGTTTTGCCAAAATAATTTCAGCCAAACCTTTGGTCGAATTGCCTTCGGCATCTTCACTGATACCCATTTTTTCAGGTCTATGAATAAATATTACAATATCAGCATGTTCCTCAATTGAACCTGAGTCACGAAGATCTGATAATTGAGGACGTTTATCTCCGGAACGCATCTCCACAGACCGATTGAGCTGTGAAAGAACAATTATCGGCAAATTTAGTTCTCTGGCTAAGGTTTTCAATCCGCGAGCAATCTGACTCACCTCTTGCTCTCTATTGACTTGAAGCTCAGATGGACTGCTCATAAGTTGCAAATAATCTACTACTACCAAACTTATATTTTCTTCAGCTTTTAGTTTTAGACATTTTGACCTCAATGTGGTCATGGTTATCGCGGGCGTAACATCAACAAAAATTGGGGCTTTCGAGAGGCGTTTAGTTATTTCTTCTAATTGACGCCACTCGTTTTCAGTGAGTTGTCCGTTGCGAATTTTCTCGCTGCCCAAATCCGTCTCGGTAGCTATGAGCCGGTGCGTTAATTGCACAGCTGACATTTCGAGCGAAAATATAGCAACGGCTTGGTTATTTTCAACAGCTATGTTTCTTGCCATCGAAAGTGCAAATGCTGTTTTCCCCATAGACGGACGCGAAGCTATGACAATAAGGTCAGCGCGTTGCCAGCCTGATGTAATTTTATCTAATGAGTCAAAACCGGACGGCACTCCGCTTAGTCCGTCTTCGCGTTGCGAGGCAGCTTCCGTTTGGACGAGGGCTTTTTTTAAAACACTGTCAATTCGCTCGGTCTGTTTTTTTATATCTGCATACTGTGAATACTCATTATGGTCATCACGATTATAAGGTCTTGATAAAACCAACAACTCTCCAAATTCATGCAGATATTCTTTTACGATTTCTGTTTTATTGATTATAACAATATTTTCCTTGTTGCGCTGTGCTTTATGTGTCCAATTGTATGAGCCTGTAATTACAACTAATCCGTCAATTATTGCAAATTTGTTGTGCATTTGACTCTTCTCTTTTTCATCATACAATTTGAAAATAGTGTTAGTGTTGATTCTTGATAATTTAATAAAATTTAAAACCCTTGTTCGTAATTTGTCTTATGATTTGTTATAATTAACTCGACACGAACACCCCTTTCTGCTGATTTACATAATGTGTCGAATATATCATCATCTCTAAAATAAGCCATTGCAACTCTAATTGATTTAGTGGCACTTTCTAATTCTGAGATAATGCGTGCTTTAATGTCTGTAAAAATTACTTCAATTTCCAATATTTTATAGTTTTTTGAAAAATATTTAAATGTTCTGTTTTAAAAAGTTTTTTTTTAGTATCTTTTCTTGCCAAAACTTTGTGCTACAAAAATACTATTAATTTAGTCGCACACAAAACTTTTGCGGCAAAAAAAATGTGTATCTTTGCAGTACATAAAAGCGAATAAAAATGCAAAATGTAATTTTTTCCGTAAATAATTCCGCCGATTTATCTGTAATTCTTACAATTATTGAAAAATTCGGATACAAACCGACTGTCGTTTCCGACCTTGACAAACAAATGATTGCACGTAAACAAGTCGTAAAATTGGCATCGCAAAACCCGAAACAGCCGATTTCGGATGAAGATATTATTTCCGAAATAAAGAAAACACGTAAAGCTAAAAAACGCAATGCAACCAAAAAGTAAACGCATTATTATTGACGTAAATATTTGGATTAGCTATTTCATAGATAAGGGTATAAAAACACGATTTGATAAAATATTGAATGACAGTCAATTTATATTGTTAAATTCAAATGTGTTAGAAACAGAATTGTTTGAAGTTGCACGCCGACCAAAATTCAAAAAACTGTTTGACAAACAAATTCTTGCGGAGTTTGAACATTTATATCCGCTTATTGTTGAAACGGTAAACGTTACATCGGTTGTAAATGTCAGCCCTGACCCCGATGATAATTATTTGCTTGAATTGGCAGCCGATGGCAACGCCGATTTTTAATTACCGGCGACAAATCAGACCTTCTACATCTAAAATTTTTCGAAAACACTCAGATTATATCGTTTTCAGATTTTTGTTCAAAATTTAAAATCTAAATTCTTTTGCATAAAAAATGTGTATCTTTGCAGTAGAAAATTATGTGTAAGTGAACACGAAACAAATCCATAGTGTTGAAACCCTCAAAGCCAATCTATGGGCGCAACTCGGCAACAATATTGTCAATGTGTTTGTGTTTGGGTCGCAGGTAAACGGTTCGGCAACAGAGTTTTCCGATTACGATATACTTGTTGTACTTAATGCCGAGTATGATTGGATGTATAAGGATAAAATCTATGAAATTTGCTACCAAACAGAGCTTTCGGAAGATGTCTTTTTCGATATATCAATTATTTCCGAACATGAATTGAAGAACACCATACGCGGCAAACAACCGTTTATCCAAAACGCAATAAAAAACGGCATTACGGTATGATACAAGAAAACGAAGACAGACTTAATATTCTGAATTACAGATTAGAGCAGTCTAATAATGTGATTGAGGAAATAGCGTTTCATATTGAGCGCGGGTTTTACGTAACGGCAGTAAACAGAATTTATTATGCTATGTTTTATGCGTTGTCGGCACTTGCCCTGTTATACAAATTTGAAACTTCCAAACATTTGCAGTTAATAGGTTGGTTTAACAAAACGTTTATTAAAGTCAATTTAATTGAATACAAACACGGCGAAGCACTTCGTAAAATTTACGAAAAAAGACAAAAAGGTGATTATGAGCCTTTTGTTAATTTCACGAAAACCGAAGTCGAACAGATGTATTCCAATATGAAAGAGTTCATTTTCACAATCGAACTGTATATCAACGCAAATAAAGATAAACTTTTAATTGAATAATCTCAAAAAAAATCATTACCTCTCATCTGCAATGCGTTGAATTTCGTCTGACTCAAAAATTGTTTGCGGGTATGTGCCGTTTGCGATGTTCAGCATGGCGGAGGCAATCGCATCGGCTTGAATCGGACGATATTTGCGTAAATTGCCTGTAAATAAACGACTTATTGGTGCAAATAATATTCGTCCTAAGCCTTCGCCAAAACGAAATTCTGCCCGTTTTCCTAATATCATGGACGGTCGTAAAATGCCTGTTTTTTCAAAATTACAGCCGATTACCCCGCTTTCCATGTCGTATTTTGCCTTCAAATAGTAGTTTTTGGTTTTTGCACTTGTGCCGATTGACGATACAACGATAAACGTTTTTGAACCATTCGTTTTCGCGCTTTTAGCCGCCATGAGCGGAATGTCCACATCCACCTTGCGAAATGCTTCGATGCTTCCGGCTTTGCGTAAGGTGGTGCCGATGCAACAAAAAATGTCATCACCAACTACTGCTGAAAGGTAGTCTGTTTCATATTGAAAATCAATAAGTTGCGTTTCAATTTTTGGTGACAAATTTTCAAACGGTTTGCGCGCGACTATAATTATTTTGGAATAAATCGGACTATCAATCAGGCGTTTAACTAACAATCCGCCTGTTAATCCGCTTGCTCCTATGACTACTGCTGTTTTTGTGCTCATTTTTATTTTTTTTCTGAAATTTCGCTTAATGTCGTATTTGCAAATATTTATAAGTATTTGATTTATTGTGAATTAAAATAAAACAACCCAAATGATTTGAAGTTTTGTGCTAATTTGGTTGAATGTCCGTAAAGAAATCTTGATATTTAGTGACTGTAAGAAAACGTATAAATACTTGATATTAGGTCAATTAAACTCTTTTTTCCAATCGAAAGTATTGTCAAATAGTAGTCAAAAATAGTCATTAAGTAGTCATTAGTAGCTTTATATTTAGTTTCAATTGAATTTCTACCGTATTTCAACAGAATTTCATAAAACATTCAAGTCGTAATATTCCTATAACATAAATAATTTCAATGTGTTATGTGTTTTCTTGCAAGAACTATTTAACAAAAAGAAAAAGAAACGTGTCTTTATGATAAGATTATTGATACAAAATAATAGCACTCAACAAACTAAATATCAATTTATTATACGTATCGTTTCCTTAGTTTGTCGAAGGAAACGCAGTTGAACGGAAGTCAGAAAAATCGTTTCGTTACAGACGTTCAAAAAAAACTTT
>DYOJ01000882.1 GCA_020720705.1 Acetofilamentum sp. | reverse complement strand
TAATTTTGTAAAAAAAATCAATACTATGGTCAGCACAGAAAAATCAGTGGTGCAGAATTATTTGTTTTTGAACAGTTTGTTCGAACTTTCGCAATCGCGCGAGAAAGTTCGGCTTTTTGAGCAAAAATACCGAAAATCGTTTGAAGATTTCGAGCACGAGTTATCCGAAAAACCTGAGGATTTTGAACTTTGGGACGATTATTTGGAATGGAAAGCGAACCGAAAGTCTGTCGAATTTTACAATTCAATAAATTTGTCCAACAAAGGCTAATCGTGTATGAAAATCGTTATTTCAATTATTATTGCCATACTAATGACTTCTTGTTATCCGCTCATTCACATTGTGCCGGGAGAAATTCAGCAGAGTTTCACGCAAAAACACACCGGCGAACGCATTGATACAGAGAATAAAATACGATTTGACGGATATTATGCCGTATCTCGTGTTATTGACGAAAAAAAGCAAGAAGGATACCCAACAATTATGTTTTTTGAAGACGGAACATTTATCTATAATTTCAGCACATATCACATGAAAGATGTTAAATACATCCGAAACAGCACGACTGCCGGCACTTATCGCGACACGGCGATTTGCTTGTAATTCAATATGTTCACATAGATTTTAACCATCAATATTGTTTTGAGAAACGTTTTCAGCTAATCAATCGCAACAAGTTCCAGTTACTTTCAAGCAAAAACATGCAAACAGGAAAAATTTACGAAAACACACCCGGCACGCGCGATTTTATCGGCGCACTCGAATTTACGCGCACGCCTTATGCGCTGAGTCCGGATTTTTGGATGAAAAAACAAAGCTGGTTTTGGGCTGACCCGCAGAAATACGAAGAATATAAAAAGAACGTGCGAAAATAATATTTCCAACATCGCCGGAAGGTCGGGAGAAACTTCCGAACCCGGAAAAACATGCAAAATAGATGCTTTTCAAGATTATCTCATTATATCAGAAAATCTTCTTAAATTTGTAAAAAATTTAAAACTATGGTCAGCATAAAAAATCATTTGTCAAAACATTTTGAATGTGTTACAA
>DYOJ01000197.1 GCA_020720705.1 Acetofilamentum sp. | reverse complement strand
TTCAAATTTCACGTTACTTTATACCTTGATTTTAAAAATTATAATTTAGCGATTTTTTGTATAATATTGATATACAATAAAATAAAGATGTATGTTGTATTTGCAAAAAATCAGTTTATTAATAACCTGAGTTCGAAATAAGATTATATAATAATTAGTTTATTTTCAGTATTTAAGAATCATTTTGGTTATATGTTTAATCGTTTATTCGTTTAAGGTTCAACTTAATAGTCCGGTTATCAGACTTTTTTTAAACAATAAAGAGACCACTCCGATAAGCCGCTTAGCGGTTATTAATAGAAAAATATGATATTGATATTCTGACACTTATAAAACCGCTTAGCGGCTAAAAACACTTTTCGGAGTAGACTCAATAAAACAAATCACCGAATAACCAACAGTATGAAAATTTGTAATATTCTCTTTGCCAAATAATTACCGTTTATCTTATTTCGAACTCACGTTAATATTTAATTCTTTCAATTGTAAGCAAAAAAATGATTAACTTTGCGTTCTGTGAGGTAAAATGTTTAGATTGTCTTGTGTATATGTTGAGATGACGAACAGCTTTAAATTACTTATACTCTAATATTTAAAAGAAACAAAACACAAAACGAAACCGTAAGTAGATAGTTTTACGCCAAAAGATTTTTTAAAGATAACTATTAAATGTAAACTCAACAAACACTTGTAACACAAAGAAAAAATCAATACGAATTTTGAGGATAAGAATATAAATGTTAGATTTGTAAATTACGACTACAATTTTGATTTAAAATAGCAATAAAAAAATTAACGGAACACATGATAAAGGAGGTCAAAATAACTAATTTTTATAGTTTTAATCAAACTACAATTATTTTACACCCAGAAACCAATATCTTAATTGGTATAAATGGAGCCGGTAAATCCAATTTTATAAAAGCAATTAAACTTTTAAGAGAAGGAGTAGCAGGCGTTGGTTTAAAAAAACACATTTTAGATAATTTAGGAGGTTTTGATAATTCATTTTTCAAAGGTTCAAAAAAAAATGACGATATCCAATCAATAAATATTCAATATAAATTTGACGGAAATGAAATTAGTCAAAACGGAAGTGGCTTTAATTTTACAGAAGATATTATCTATTTTATAGGTATAACAAAATCTTCAAGTCTTTCAAATTACTATATTCAAGAGAAAATTACGAATGAAACAGGATTAGTTTATCTTGATTTCTCAAGTGGAGTTGGGCATCTCAATGAAAAAGTATCGGAAAAAAACAATAAAACAAGTCTTGTGAGATATTCTGATTTTGACCCACAAGAACTTGCATTGAAGGAAATTAGTGATACAGATAGATATTTTGCACTTACTACAATAAAAAAAGCTATTAAAGATATTTTGGTGTATGACTATTTTGATACTACACCCAGAAGCCCAATCAGAAAACCAATGCTTCCGACTTCTGAAAAAAGATTATTTTCCGACGGAACAAATTTACCGCAAATCTTAAATACGATTAAAATTAATCATAAACAACATTATAAAAAAATTGCAGAAATGCTCAATGAAGTTAATCCGAATTTTTCAGGATTTGATTTTAATTTTATCGGAGGAAATATTGAATTAATGCTTGAAGAAAGTGAACTTGACAGTTCAATTCATGTTTCAAATATTTCGGACGGAACATTACGCTATTTATGTTTACTATCAATTTTTTACAATCCGGAACGAGGACGGCTTATTTGCATTGACGAACCTGAGGTTGGATTACACCCGGATATGATTTTAAATATCGCAAATGCTATAAAAGAAGCTTCTGAAAAAACCACATTTGTAATTTCAACTCATTCTGATAATCTATTGAATTATTTTGAGATAGAAAATGTTCGAGTATTTGAAAAAGACGAACACAACGCATCAAATATAATATCTTACACAAAAGAGCAATTCTCGGATTGGTATGAAGAATTTTCATTAGGTCAAATGTGGAAACAAGGTGATATAGGTGGTGTGCGTTATGGAAGCTAAAAAAATTATACTATTTGTTGAGGGAGAACCAAACAGCCCAAATGGTGATTTGCGTATGGGGTTGGAAAAACTTCTTAAACAAAAATTGAAAGGTAAAATGCCAAGAATAATTCTTGGCGGCGGATATTCCCAAGGTGGTAAATCACAAACAATACAAAAATTTAAAACAAACAAACTACAGACAGACTTAGCCTTACTTTTAGTCGATTTAGATAAGCCGGAAACAGAAAGAGAAAATGATTTAAAACAAGAAAATCTTACAGAACACCGGAATAATGTATTCTATATGATACATGAAATGGAAAGCTGGTTTTTATCCCAACCCGAAATTTTGGATAGATTTTATGGTATTGATAATTGTAAGAAAAAAGTTTCGGATAAAATTCCTAAAAAAAGAGCAATAGAAATTCCTCATCCTGACGAGGAATTAATGAAAATTACAAAAAACACAAAAAGAGGAGAATATCATAAAATAAAACATGCAGTGGAATTATTAAAATTATTGGACGCAAATAAATTAGAAATTGAATTCTCAGATTTTAAACGACTAATAGAACGAATAAAATAAGAAAATGTGAGTTACATATTGTTGAGCGTTCATCTTTCTTCGATGGTATTTGTCTGTAATCGAACATTTGTGTATGACAGTAGCTTTTTCGGTAACACGAACATTAAACTTTAAACCAAAAAGAAAATGCAATGCCGCCAACAATCTTCCACTTAAGATTATTGACACAAGGAATGACAAACGGACATCGTTGCAAATGCAACTTACAAAAATAGTAACAAGCATCAAGAAAATACTTGCAAAATATTGAATATCAAATAAATATAAATTGTAAACTCATGAAAAAAAATCAAATTTCAGCAACATTTATTTTAGGGTTAATCATCTCATTGTCAGTAGCTTGCTCCGGTACAGAAAAGTCAGAAAATCAAGTATCGGAAACAGCAAAGTTGATTTTACCTGATACGGAAATCGGAATTATCAGGGGTATCGGTATGAATGCGACTTTTGCAGAGGTCAAAAATGCGGAGACTACTGCAAAATTAGTAAGCGAAACACCCGAAAAACTTGAGTATCTGCTTACGAGCGGCGCCGATAAAGCACAGATATTGTATGAATTTGACCCCGAAGGGCTCTATAAAATAAGTGTATCTGTCAAAACCGAAAATCAAAAATCAGCGAAAAAACTCGAAGATGATTTGAAATTGTTGGTCAAGAAAAAATATCCGGTTGAACCAAAACTTGAAAAAAATGTCAGTGTTTGGACCATTCCGGACAAAAAATTCGGAATCGAAATTCTCCACAAAAAAGAAACCGTTGAATTGGTCGTTCGATATATCGAGAATTAATCCTGTCCTTCCGGGAGGATAACGGTAAACTCACTGCCTTTCCCGACTGCACTTTCTACGATGAGGTCGCCTCCGTTTTTTTCGCAAAATTCTTTGCATAAAATCAATCCAAGCCCTGTTCCTGTTTCACTTTCGGTTCCGGGCATGGATTCGGTTTCGTCAATCCTGAATATTTTTGTGAGCTTGTCCGGTGTAATTCCGATACCTGTGTCGCTTACTTTTAAATACGTTTTTCCGTCTATAAATTTGGACGTCAATTTAATGGAGCCGGAACGAAAGGTGAATTTCACGGCGTTCGACAACAAATTTCTCAAAACCGTGCGCAACATATCTTTGTCTGCAAACACGATTTGAGATTTTTCTGTTTGGTTGGTGATTTTAATATTTTTGTTAAAAGCAGTCAGGGCAATAAAGTCAATTTCGGTTTGAACAAGGTCAAACAAGGCGAGATTTGTAGGCGTATATTTTATTCTGCCGGTTTGTGATCTGGACCATTCGAGCAAATTTTCGAGCAGCGCATAGCCTTTTTTGGCGGATGCGTACATGTATTGCACAATTTTTCTGGTTTGGAATAAATCATAATCCTCGTCGGCGGTTAAAATCTCACCGAACCCGAGTATTTGGTGGAACGGATTTTTAAGGTCGTGGGCAATGATTGAGAAAAATCTGTCTTTGGTCGCTACAAGTTCTTCGAGACGTTTTTTATCTTTTTTCTTGTCGGAAATATCATTCATAACCACGATAACAGCAGGTTTATTGTTGTAAATCACAGGTGAAGCTGCGATGTCCATGTCAAAAATCTTTCCGTTTGAAGAGACAAATTGTTGGTCGAGGATATTTGCGGTTTTTCCGTTTTCCAATATTTTCCTGATTTTGTCCTTAACTGCCTGAATTGAGTTTGGGTGAATAAAATCTTCAACAGCCTTTGTTTTCAGCAATTCATCGTCTTTAATTCCGATGTAGGCTTTGGCTGCATTGTTTGCCAGAGTAATTTGATGTTCGCAATTTACAATAATCGGGAACGGAGCAAGTTCAAATAATGCTCTGTAACGTTGCTCACTTTCTTCGAGTGCTTTTTTTGCTTTTTTTTGTTCGGTAATATCGCTGAATGCAACAAGTAACGATTTTTCGCCGTCAGTGTCAATAAACGGTAAGCCGCGCACTTCCACAAATTTAACGTTTCCGTCGGTTGTTACAAATCGTTCTTCGTCTAAGGACACCGGTTCTTCTTCACTCATCGCTTTTGCCATCCGCTCGGTAACTCGTGCCTTGTCTTCGGGGTGAACAAATTGGATAATATCTGTTGTCTTTACTTCATGCTCGGCTTGCACTCCGGCAAATTCCATCGTAGCTGAATTTAGGAACAAAATCTGATTTTCGCGATGAACAAGAACAGGGTAAGGCATAATATTGAGCAAGGCTTTGAACTTTTGTTCACTTTTTGCCGATTCTTTTTCCTTTTTTTTGATAAACGAAATATCAGTCGTAACTCCGAACCCCTCACGATACATCTTATCGGCACTCATCCGAATGTTTCCGTTTGAGTACACGGTTTTTATCTTTCCGGAGGTCAATAGTAAACGATATTCGACTCCGAATTCGCCCAAATTTTGAATCGCATTTTGCATCACTTGCATTACGCCGGTCAAATCTTCGGGGTGCACATAAGAAAAATAGATGTTCCAATCGTTGCCGATGGTACCGGGAGCCAATTCGAGTAAGATGTCCGATGTTTCGGAAATATACGTATCGTACAAAACGCCTTCGGTATCTGCTTTTGCATGCCAAAGTACATTCGGAATAGCATGAACAATTTGCTCGGTAGGGCGATTATCGTGTTCAGTTGTCAAATTACACATTCACTTTATCAGGTTATTAGTATCTTATACGAATATTTACAAGAAATTGTTTCGAGAGTCTGAACATATTTTCCGTAAAAAACTTATTAGTTCGACTTTATGAAGTTAAAGATTTCGGCAAAGTTTGTGCTTAGAATAGTTTAGCGTGGACGCTA
>DYOJ01000196.1 GCA_020720705.1 Acetofilamentum sp. | reverse complement strand
TCGGCATTTTGATTTTGAAAAATATTTATGACGAACAAAAAATTATTCAAGAAACAGAAAAGTTCTTTGCCAATATAAATCAATTACTTCAAACCGAACAAGGCGAGCGTTTTTTTGAAACAATCATATCCTATTTGTATTATGCAACCAATATAGAAACCCCAAAAATCGTAGAAAAAATGAGAACTATATCACCAAAAGCCGGCGAAAAATTTGTTTCGACCGCAATGAAATTAAAAATGGAAGGAAAACTGGAAGGAATAGAAAAAGGAATAGAAAAAGGAATAGAAAAAGTTGCCTTTTCAATGTTAAAAGAAGAAATTGCTGAAACAATAATTCTAAAAGTTACTAAATTAACCCAAGAACAACTTAATTATCTTAAAACCTTGAAAGAATATGAACTTGATTTAGAAACGATACAATAAACTGAAAATAAAACACATAACGAATTTAATAAACGACAAGAACAGACATATTGAGCTAACTTGTTTGTTACATTTATTCGTAAATGAACATTTCGTTTCCGATTTCAGTTGCGTAGCTTGGAAACCTTCCGCCTAAAAGTTTGGTAAATTAGATGATAATGCAAGGGTAATTTACGATTTAAACAATGAACATTGCTAAAGTATAAAACAATATTAGTTCGGATGCTTTATATTGATTTTCAATATTTTATGAATGCTATAATTGAAAATGAGATTACAAATATTACTATTGATTTATACATTTGAAAACTTTTTTTGTTGTAAACAAATTAGTTGTGTAAATTTGCAGTAAAATTACATTTTTATGAAAAAATTTGCACTTTTGTTCTTTTCAGGAATAATCAGGGTCTGCTGAAAAACTCAAAAACAACAATAAATCATTGCTATTTGTCTAATATGAGTAAGTTATACAGTCTCAAATGTAAAAATTGCGGAACTTTTATTATTCAGATGCACGGATTTTGGTACTTTGTATGCAAAAAGCGTGCACTAAGAAAGAAATACAGTGCTTTATTTTACTGTAATTTAGCTAATTGTAAGTTTTTCAGCAGACCCTAATTAGATGCCCAAACCGAGGACTCCCGAACACATCAACCATATTTCCGAACAGTTCTTGTTTTCCGTCACCGTTAAAATCAAAATTTTTGCGAAATTTTTTCACTTTAAATCTATGGTCTGAATCGGCAGGAGCAATTCCTTGTGATTTTTTAACGAACGAATTTCCGGAATACACATAAAATTTATATTCAAGATTTCCGGAAAAATACAAAACTTCAAACATATCAGGGTCTTCTAATGTTACCAAATCTGTCGTTCCGTTTCCGTCATAATCACCTGTCCATGTATATTCTCCGTCTCCTACCGTAAATGTGGTCGCATGATTAAAAATGTTACCTGTCGATAAATAGAGCTTTCGCTTATCATAGGCACTTTCCCATAAGAAATCTGCTTTTCCGTCGCCGTTGAAGTCACCTATGTCAAATTCATCGTTGTCTTGTATCATCGAATTACTATTGAAAATTTTTTGTCGTGTCAGACCGTCAAAAAGTTGTAAGTTACCACCGTCATCATCATCAGAAATTACAAGTATATCTGAAACTCCGTCTCCTGTAAAATCTGCAATCCTAACGTCTTCTATATCGTTAATTGATAGTGTAGGATATAATTCTGTTGCCCCATTGTTTTCAATTTTGTAAAAATAAAGTTTGTCATGCCATTCAAACAAAATATCCATTTTTCCGTTTCCGTCAAAATCACCGGTATTTAAAAAGTCATGGTATTTATGAGTTAATACCAAATCAACTTCAAAATCATTAGAACTGAACCTTGGAGTATAGAGGTAAAAATATCGGTCAAGTTCTGCCTTGGAGGTCGTGTCTGTTTCAGATTTCCCGTAAGAATTTGTATTTTGTACAATAAGTACACTTTCATACCCACTCCCATAAAAATCACCGGTTATGGCAGTGTTCGCATAGCCGGTAAGAGTTTCCGAGACTCTTCCGACAGGGTCTGTTGCGTTCATCGGTATTGCAGATATATAATGATGTCCGTTGACTGCACTTACAGAAATTTGAGCAATGTCTGTTTTCTGGTCAAAGTTGAAATTTGCAGGTATCTGGATAATCATATTGTCATTTTGATTTGCGCTTCCTAACATATCCCAGTACGGTTTAGAGTTAAATTCGTTATTGCTGATATCCTCCCAATGTATTTTCGTTGTATTTATCGTAACATCCTTATCTTCGTATAATTGAATTTCAGAAAGACGGGAAAAAATGCCCAAACTGTATTTGAAAGAGTATTTGCGTATAAGTTGGTCTTCATACGACACCCGAATATCAGATAGTAATAACGTTGATTGTATTTTTGCACCGCTCAGATAAGCTGTGTTTTTATCTGTTCGTTCTGTGTATGCGAAGCTTATTTTGACATAGGGTTGCATATCTACCACATAGCCATGTGTAACTGTATGTTCATGACCGGTATATTCAATACTTACAGGGTAAACTTCTTCTTTACTTGTACCTGTTTCCGGCAGTTCGGCATACGCTATGGTGTAAAAATTCCCTAAGTTATCTTTTACTTTTGTCAATAACCACGAGAGATTTTTTTGATTACCACCGACTGTAACTCTATGTCGTTTGTTATATGTAGTGTTTGTAAGAAAACGTATAAATAATTGAATATGTGTAAATTATAGCTTTATTTTCAATCGAATGTTTTGTCATTTAGTAGTCATTCAATGGTCAAAAAGTAGTCATTCATTGTTTTTATTAGTTTCAATCGAATTTCCACTGTATTTCTACAGAATTTCTGTAAACTTTCAAATCAAAATATCTCTATAACATTAAGCCTATCAATAAATTAAGAGTTTTCTTACAATGACTATGTAAGCGTTGTTCCATCCTTTGTTCTTACAACAAATGACTGTTCTGCTCCGCCTCCTGTACGTGTAATTTGGGAGAATGTTTCAGTTTCGGTTCGATAAATTTTAGAGTTCCCTATTGTTTCAACTTCAATAAGTCTGTTACCGTCCAAAGCATACAATTCAGCATCAAAGTCTATACCTTTTACAACCCCGTCGTTGTATAAGTTTGCTGGCACACGGGTGATGGCTGAGAAGCCGCCGATTGTCCAACCGCGCCCCAGCATGCCGTCGCCCGATTGGCTGTTATACACAATCGAAAGGTTCGGCATCATACCTGCCGTGCCCGGCGGCAAACTTATGGGTATTTGGTAGGTTGCCGCTCCCGTGGGGCTGACATCCACCGAGCCGGGCAAACTGCCTACGGGCAAATCGGTGCTGAACGGCGTTTGCACATCGGTGTATTCCGTTTGGAAAATCAGATTCGGATTTATTTGACCGTGAAAGCTTTTGCCGGACTGTGCCGTAAATCGGAATCCATCCGTTAATTTGATATAATCACGTGCAATTAAATGTTTCGATGTTCCGGTTTCATCCGTGTTTCTTTCAAAATTGGGTGCATAAGTCTGTGATTTCACAATTATTGACAACGAAATCAGACAGGAAAATATCAACCCCTGAATAAGTATTTTTTTTCTTAAATGTGAATTGAACATAACTCAATTTTTTAGTTTTCCTTAATAATTGTAAATTGTGATTTTTCGTTACCGCTACGGATGCTCAAAAAGTACGTGCCGCCTGAAAAGCGTTGCATATCAAGGCTAAACTCATTTGAGGTTTCAACGGTTTGATAAATCGTTCTGCCGTTAAGTTCGGTCAAGATTACATGATGTTCGGTAATATCGGCATTGCCAGTGATTTGCACGGTCAGCAAACTTCTTACGGGATTCGGATACACCGTTACCGCAAAATTTTGTGTCGTGTTTGTTTTTATTTCTTCTTCGTCTGTCTCCGAAGCCGATTTGGCAGCTTCAGCCGTGCGCAGTCGCACCTCGGTCGAGCGCGTTAGACGATTTCCGGCAGCGTCATATGTATATGACACGGTTGTTTGGGCATGTAAACCAAACACACTCAGCATCAATACGATGCCGAGTGTTATTGTAAGAATAGTCTTATTCATGTTTTCCGGTATTTATGGTTTGTTTCAGCGCGTTTAATTCTCGTAACAAAGTTTCGATTTGTTTTTGTTGTGCATCAATTTGTTTTTGTTGCTCAATGGTATAGAGTGTAAGTTCTTCAATTTTACCCATTTGCAAGGTTGCCATTGCGCCGGTGCTCATACCGTTTTTAAGTATTTCGCTTTCCGACGGTATTTCGGGCAAGTGTCCGTTGGTTTTGATAAATTGTTCCAATTCGTTCAAAGGCATTAGCGCATATTCTTTGCTGAAAACCACATCGCGCCAATTGTCTAAATTTATGAGCACTTCGTTTGTTCGGATATTTCCGTTAACATCAAGGGTGGCGGTAGGATTGTGTGATATATCCGGATTGCCGATTCCCACCTTCCCGTCAGCAGTAATTTTCATTAAATTACCATTTGCGTTATTAAAATTATACCCTCTGATTTCAGACGTGTTTGTGAAATTTATTCCGTTATCACTGAGTCCGACTTGCATTGTGTACTCGCTGCTACAAGTGCCTGTCAAAAATTGGATACGTTGGTTTGTTGTTGCAATGTCTAAGGTTGATTGAGGGGATGTTGTTCCGATACCCACTCTTCCGGCGAAATAATTCTTTGCTGTAACGGTTCCCGCATACAAATCATACCTATTTGTAACAGTTGTCTTATTGTAGTTATTTGTTTGTATTTTGACACCGTAAACATCATCAATGCGTGCATCTTGTACATTATCAAGCACTTCCGCAGACACAGCAATAGCTTCTTTTATCACAGCTGATGATGCACCATTGAACATACCTGCACGTGCCCATACACCGATACTCTGATTCAAAGTTCCGGCAAACTCGTTATTATTTGAATATGCTCGTGCTTCAATCGAAATTTTGTACCCGTTGTCTATTAAATTTACCGGTATAGTGTAATCAATAAAATTTGAACGTATTCCGATATCATAAGAAGTTTGGTTTGCAGTAATATTTGCTGTGTGTTTAACTTCCAATTTCGCTGAGGGCGTTGTTGTTCCGATACCTACTCTGCCTCCCGCGAAATAAGAATCACCTGCTGAATGTAGTCGAACTTTTGAATCATAAGCTCCTTGATTATCGGCAGTTTCTAATTCAAGTGTAGTAAATGTTGCTACTGCGGTACCCCACGCTGGTCTAAATTTATAGTATTTATCGGCATAAGTTCCGGGTTCTCCGGTAAAATATAGATTATGTTGAGATGAAGAAATCGTGGAATTTTCTCCATTCTTTATATTTATATCTCCGCTTTCAATTTTATTATATCCTACTCCTGTGTACCAGAACGTTAATTTGCCTGTGCTGGCACCAACCTCAACACCCGGATTATTAGTTAA
>DYOJ01000195.1 GCA_020720705.1 Acetofilamentum sp. | reverse complement strand
ATAATAGAATTAGTTGCATCAATTTTGGATTTATATAAACGTAAATTAAATTCAAAATTACCAACAGAGATAGAACAACTTAGCCGCAGAATTATTCAAACAGATAAAAATATTGAGAAGAAAGTTTGCGAATTATATAAACTATCGTCTGATGAAATTGAATTGATTGATAAACACTAATAACGAAAAAATGAACGATAATTCTATATTCTCACAGCAAAGCCGCTGAGAGCTATAATTTGTGAATATCAACTTGATAATCATCGAATTATAAAATCGCTCAGCGGCTTGTTATTCTATCGGAGTAAATTAATTATAGATACTCCGAATTGTATATATCCGGTTCGCTCCGGAAAGACGGAAAAATTACGATTAGAACAATTTCATATCGTCAAGCACTTTCATTACAACACGCACGGCATCGGCAGAGCTGTCAAGGTCTTTGCGTTCTTCCGCGTTCATCTCAATTTCGATTATTCGCTCAATACCGCCTTGTCCCAAGATAACCGGAACACCGATATAAAGGTCGTTCAAGCCATATTGTCCGTCCAAATACGCACATACGGGGAACACACGTTTTTGGTCATCTACAATAGCTTCGCACATTTGTGCAGCTGCTGCACCGGGAGCATACCAAGCCGAGGTTCCCATAAGTTTTACCAATTCTCCGCCGCCTTGTTTTGTGCGTTCGACAATGGCTTTAAGTTTTTCGGCATCAATAAGTTGAGTTACAGGAATACCACCTACCGTTGTGTAGCGCGGCAGCGGAACCATTGTGTCTCCGTGTCCGCCCATGAGTAGTGCTTGAATATCAAGCGGCGAAACATTGAGAGCTTCAGCCAAAAAGGCGCGGTAGCGAGCAGTGTCCAGAATACCTGCCATTCCGAATACACGATGTTTCGGAAAACCGGAGGCTTTAAGTGCTGCATAAGTCATTACATCTAAGGGGTTTGATACCACGATAATGATTGCATCGGGTGAATATTTCACTGCTTTTTCGGTAACTTCTTTGACGATACCTGCATTTACGGCAATCAAATCATCGCGAGACATTCCGGGTTTACGCGGCAAGCCGGATGTGATAACAATTATTCCCGAACCTGCTGTGCGTTCGTAATCATTTGTTACACCGATAACTTTTGAATTGTAGCTGTTCACGGGGGCGGTTTGCCACATGTCCAATGCTTTGCCTTCGGCTACACCTTCTTTGATGTCAACGAGGATAATTTCTTTTGCTAAATTTTTGTGAGCCAATACGTTAGCTGTTGTTGCGCCGACATTACCGGCACCGATTACGGTTATTTTATTCATCTTGATTAAATTTAAAATTCTTCGGTAAAATTAATCATTATATTTAACTATAAACATATTCAGCAACATATTTAGGATATAAAAAATGTGAATATTCAGATATGAGATGATATCTTTGTTTGTCCTCTTCGACAGTTCGGATTGACAGGTTCTTTCCTATGGGTTTGAATTTTTGGAATAAATCATCAAAACAAACGGATTCATCAGAAAAAAATTGACGGATTCAATGTTATTATTACTTTTGCAGATTAAAATTTGTGAAGTATCATGTCAAAAACTGCTTTTATTACCGGAATTACCGGGCAAGACGGCGCCTATCTTGCTGAATTTTTACTCAAAAAAGGTTACACGGTTCATGGCTTAAAACGAAGAAGCTCGCTGTTTAATACCGACAGAATAGACCATATTTATGCAGACCCGCATGAAACCAATCGCAAATTTATCCTGCACTATGGCGATTTGTCCGATTCAACCAATCTGATACGTTTAATTCAGGAAATTCAACCCGACGAAATCTATAATCTCGGGGCAATGAGCCATGTCGGCGTAAGTTTTAACACCCCCGAATATACTGCAAATGTGGACGGAATAGGGACTTTACGAATTCTGGAAGCCGTTCGATTGCTGAATCTTACAACGAAAACCCGAATTTATCAAGCCTCGACAAGTGAGCTTTACGGGCTGGTTCAAGAAATTCCGCAAAAGGAAACGACGCCTTTTTATCCGCGTAGCCCTTATGCCGTAGCAAAACTTTACGGTTTTTGGATAACTGTGAATTATCGAGAAGCTTATGGCATGTTCGCATGTAACGGAATTTTATTCAATCACGAATCGCCCATTCGAGGCGAGACTTTTGTTACCCGAAAAATAACCCGTGCAACGGCGCGCATTGCGCTCGGTATGCAAAAAACGATGCACATGGGCAACCTCTCGGCAAAGCGTGATTGGGGACATGCCAAAGATTATGTCGAAGCAATGTATCTGATTTTACAACAAGAAACCCCCGAAGATTATGTGATTGCTACAGGTCGAACAACCGAAGTTCGTGAATTTATACGCATGTCGTTCAAGGAGTTAGGTATAACTATTGAGTTTTCAGGCGAAGGGAAAGATGAAATTGCTACCGTCAGCTCAGTTGCCGGTGAATTTGCTGAGAATGTGCACATCGGAGATGTAGTTGTGCGAGTGGACGAGCGATATTTCCGCCCGACAGAAGTCGAATTGCTTATCGGCGACCCTTCCAAGGCAATGAAAAATCTGAATTGGAAACCCAAACATTCGCTCGAAGATTTAGTTAAAGACATGATTTTCAGCGATTTAAAACTAATGCGAAAACAAAAATACCTGAAAGAAGGCGGCTTTTCCGTTAAAAATTATTACGAATAAACGCATTTCTCAAACAGATTTGATTCTATGCAGTTTTTCTATCCAAATTTGTTCAAAAAATGGTGTGATAAATGTTCTCGTAAAAAAAAACGGAAATTTCTGAATATGAAAAATTGTTTGAACCAAGACGATGCCCGAACGGAAAGGTTTTTTTAGGAATATGTGCTTGAATATCAGATTCACTTCGCTGAAACCCGAAATTATAAGCAGAAGCTGCAAATGCTGTTTCTTTGCCTGAATCCGGAAATCTTTCTTTCAAAATTTCACAGTAGGCAGAAATGTAAACTAACTGATATTCAATTGTTTTTAATCTTGCTAAACGTTCTTTGCGATGTCTCTGGTTTGTTGTGTCCGTATATGTAACAACATTTTTGTACTTTTCAGACAAAACACTGTCCGTGATGATTTCTTTTTCCAAAAGTTCAATAAATGAAGGCTTCATTTGAAAATTTCCTATAGAAAAATCAGCATATTCCGAGCCTGATTCAGTGTAAATTAGTTCCAAATATCCTGTTTCCAAAAAATCGCTCACAAAAGAATAGCGTATCAATTCCGGAAACACAATGGACAAGGCAAAAGCTTTGTCTGTTTGGTAACTCGTTAAAACAGAATCTATAATAAGTCGGTTTTGAGCTAAAAATTTGACTGCAGACTCGTAATCATCTCCGAATTCTGTCTGATACGGATTTTTTGTAAAATGTCGTTCGTGGTTTAGTTTTTCATCCGGTTTACAAGCCCCGAGAACCAACAAGATAAAACTCACAAGTATCAATCTGAACATAAGGCTAAAGAGTTGCGAAACGCTCGTAACGTTTTATCATTGAGATATTTCCATCAATTCCTCCGCTGTGAATATACATTACGGGACACGAAAAATCCGCTAACTTTTCCGATAATATCAACCACGTTTTTGGGTCGTACAGCAATTCAAATTCGACTTTGGTATCAATCAGAAGTTCTTGCCAAATTTCGTAATACTCCGGGTAAAGTGCACCGAATTGGTGCTTTTTATTTGGAAAATCCCAAATTTGAGGATGTAAATCCGGATTTGAAACGAGTTCTGTAAATTGCTTTTTGAGATATTCTGAATCTCCGACATTCGGAACTGTAAACACTTTGAATTTCAAATGTTTCTGCAGAAATACGGCTGTCGCACCTGTGCCGGAGGGTAAAACGACTGCAAGCTCCGTAAGGGCGTTTTCTACTGCAAAAGCGTGAATTTCGGTTGCTAAAAGTTTAACCCCGACTTCAGCTTCAGGCATTGCACCTCCCTGTTTCACAAAAATTGTGTCTATCGGAAAATCGTCTTGTGTTTTTGAAACAAACTCTGTATAATCTTCATTTTCAATCAATTGCATGCCAAAGTGAAGTGCACGAGATAGATTTCCTACCGGATTTATCTTCAAAAATATAGGTAAGGGCTTCGTAAAATATTCAAAAATCAAGTTGTGTTGCCGTGCGAATGCCGCAAGTGAGACCATTGCATTGGATTGATTTCCGCCATAAGAAACTAACTTTCTGTATTTTGACAAATCTTTCAGAAAAAAACCGAAGAATTTTCGTGCTTTGTTTCCTCCAAAATCAGCATGCAACAAATCATCTCGTTTCAAAAACAATTCGTGTCCTCTGAATTGAATTTTTTGAACGGGTGAAGATTTGAAAATGTCGTAAAATTCCACTATTTCAATTCAAATGTTTTGGAACCGATTCGCTTTCCGTCTGTGTAAATATCAACCGTGTACCGCCCTTCGGGATGTTCTTCAGTTGCTCGCCAAAACATACACACATCAGCTTGTTCTCCTTGATAATCAACAGTTTTCATTGCTGAATATGCTATTTCTTGCCCTTCAAACATAAAGAACTTAGACCCTTCACCAATCAGAATTGAATTATCCGGACCGGCAATGCGGATATAAACATTGCGCTTTCCTTTTGTGGCAACAACATTTTCGGCTATGCTGAAACAAATTTCAATACGCTCCATTTTCCGAGCGCGATTGGTAGATTTTCCGCGACTGTTTAGCGGTGTTATTAAAATATTAAACCCCTTTAACGACTGTGCTTTCTTTACTGTGGTATCAAGGCTGTCACGTTCCGAAATCACGTTATCTTTCTCGCTGACAACTGTTTCAATGCGTTTTTTGACTTCTTTGTTTTCTTTTGTCAAGGCAATATTTTGGGTATTGAGCGAGTCAATTTGTTTGATATAACTTTTCATAATATCGCGCAAAGTTTCTGTTTCTGCTTCTAACTCTTTGATACGAGAGATATTACCTCGCTTTGTTCTTTTTAACTCCTCCATTAATTCGGATATTCGGGTTTGTTGAGCTTCAAGTTCTGCGTTGAGTGTTTTATTGTCGGATTTCAAACTCTCATATTGGTCATACATCGCCTGAAGTTCTTTTTGAACGTTGTCGCGTTCGTCCGTAACTTCCGTCAAATTTTCAGTCAATTGTACCTTTTGAGATTGAATTTGTGTTCTGTCGTACACCAACCACACGATAACCAATGTTTGAATTATCGCAACGACTAACAAAAGTTTTGCTGTATTTTGATTCATCTCCAAATAATTTTTTTACAAAGGTATAATTTTTTGTCTTTATTTCAAAAAATACCTATCTTGCAAACAAAAAAGCATGAAAATTCTCATCCTCGCAGGCGGATACGGCACTCGTATCAGTGAAGAATCTGACATAAGACCCAAACCGATGG
>DYOJ01000881.1 GCA_020720705.1 Acetofilamentum sp. | reverse complement strand
ATAGAAAAAATGACAATAGCCAACATAATATCAACCATTTACACGTTTTCTTACAGACCCTACATAAATGCCGGGCAATTAATATCTCTTTTGCAAATTTTGTATCCGACCATCAAACTGTGCGAACCGTAATTGTATCGTCCGATTTTCCGAATTGAATAATCGTAAGCATATCCGAATGAAAAACGTTCAAATTCCAAACCCATAAACAACATGGCATACAAACTTTGTCCCAAGCCTTGGTCTAAATTATGGCGATACGCAAGCCCGGCATGAAACACATCGTTGAAAAACATTTTTGCGTTCAAATCAATTTGTTTTTGTTTGCCGTATAGTTTGAACACTGCCGAGGGCGAGAATCCCATTCCGTCTTTATTTCGACTTGTGTATCCGACAAATCCGAAGTAGTTTCTGTTAAATACATTCCCAAAATCAGATTTACTCGACGGCAAAACATTCGCTGCCGTAAAACCGACTGTGAGTTTTTTTGTGTAAAACAAAACTCCGCCGTCAAGGTTAAATGCTGTTACCGAATTGGATGTGCCTGTATAAATAGGGTCGGAGAGGTTCTCCGGCAGCAGGTCAGTTTCATCTAAACGATGTTGATAACCCGTTAAGCCTAAGCCGAATGAGGTATGCCATACTTGGTGTTTTCGTTTGTTTGAATAAATTTTTAAATGATGTGCATATAAAAATTGAAACCTTGTTGTGCCGGTGGGGCCGTTACGGTCTGTGTAAATATTTCCGCCGATACCGTCATGTCCGTAGGTCGGACGGTCTTGGAACGGCGTGAACCGTGTGTATGCCCCAAGACTTTGGTTGTTTGGTGCGGATTCCATTCCTGTCCACTGATGCCTGTCGGTCAGGATAAATTCTGTGCAGGGTTTTATGCCCACCGCAGCCGGACTAAGCAAATAGGTATTTTGCAGATATTGCTCAAAAACAGGCAATTCCTGTGCGCGAAGTCCTACCGACAAAGCGACTAATGCGATTGTAAATATTGCGTATCTCATATTAATTATTGACAAAATATTTCTTAATAATGATTTATTTGTTTA
>DYOJ01000194.1 GCA_020720705.1 Acetofilamentum sp. | reverse complement strand
TCGAAGCTAAAAATTAAAATCAAATCACACAGATATGAATGTAAAAAGATTGATAAGTCTCGTTGTCATGATAATTGCTTTTCAAGGCATTACGGCACAATCATGGAACGAACAAACAGGAACAAATTTTTACGAAGGTTTATCGTATCCCGAAGCGATTAAACGTTTCGAGTATATCAAAAATAAAGATGTAAAAACGAAACGGAAACTTGCGGAAGCCTACTATTATACAGGAAATTACGAGAAGTCGGAATCCTACTATGCCCAAGTTGCAAATTCGTCCGAACATTCTTTGCAAGATATTTATGATTATGCGTCTGTGCTTGCCGTCAATAAAAAATACGACGAAGCTAAGATTCAAAATGAGCGATTTGCGAAAGAATCGGGGAGGGGCACGGCAAGTGTTGCACGAACTGCAAGCCAAAATTTTTATCAATCATTTTTTAAGAAGAACGATGATGTTGTATTGAAAAATTTGTCCCTCAATACCGAACACGCCGATTTCGGAGCAGCATATTCCGGCGAGTATTTGGTTTTCACCTCCTCAAATCGTGTTGATTTGGCAAAAGACTGGCGTATGAATGATTTGCCTTATGTTGATTTGAAATTCTCAAAAACAGATACTTCTCTTGAGTTGAAATCTCCCGAAAAATTAATTAAAACGTACGATTCAAAATACCATCGCGGTCCGGCAACCTTTGACGCAAGCGGTTCTACAATGGTGTTTACCGAAAATATTCCCGATACAAAAAATACGGATATTTTGCGACTAAAACTTTTGGAAACTCGCAAACAAGGCAATGATTGGAGCCAACCGACTGAGTTTCCGTTCAATAAACCGGATGAGTATTCTGTTGGACATGCCACCCTGAGTGCCGATGGAACTGTGCTGATTTTTGCTTCCGACAAACCGGGCGGTTTCGGAAAAACAGATTTGTATTTATCTGTAAAACAGAATGATACATGGACTGAGCCTGTGAACTTAGGAAGTAAAATTAATACAGACGGTAAGGAAATGTTTCCGTATTTGCATACGAACGGTGATTTGTTTTTTGCCTCTGACGGTCATCCGGGGCTTGGCGGATTGGATTTATACATGATAAAACTCAAAGGAACACAAACTATCGGCAATATAATGTATTTGGACGAACCTTTTAACTCAAATTTGGATGATTTTGCATTTATTTTGAATCAGGATGGTCAGAGCGGATATTTTTCATCCAACCGAACCGGCGGAAAAGGCAACGATGATATTTACGCTTTCAGGATTCCTCAACCTATTCCGCCTATTTTTGTTGCCGGAACTGTTTTGGACGAAGAAAATCAAGTTCTGCCCGGAACGGATGTCTATCTCACAGAAAAAAAATCGGTGAACGGTGATACTTCAATGACCGATTGCGAATCGTTTTATGCTTTTGAAATTCAAAGAGATAAAACCTATTTACTCCGTGCCACAACGCCGTTTTATTACGATGCCGAGATTGAATTTAAAGCCGAAAATGTCAGAGATACGCTATTCAAGAATTTAGTTCTTCGAAAAATACCTTCTGCCTCTTTCCAAATTTCGGTTTTTGATAAAAAGACAGGCACAGCTTTGTCGGATGTTGCGATAATTATTACGGATATTGTTACAGGTGAGAATTTTACACATACAACGTCAGCAGATGGTACGTATGAAATTCCGCTGATAAAATCGGTTAAAGAATTCATGAATTTTAAAATATCGGTGCAAAAACAAGGGTATTTGAATAAAGAGTTCGCTTACGAACAAGAAATTACCGACTACAAACGTTATGAATTTAAGGCGGAAATCTATCAGCCCGAACTTGATGTGGATATTGTTGAAATGGAGGACGTTACGATCTATTACGATTACAGAAAATGGAATATCAGGGAAGATGCAGAACCTGAATTGGATAAAATTGTAAATTTGATGAAAACCAATCCGGAACTTCGTCTCGAACTCTCATCGCATACCGATTGCAGAGGTTCAAATGAAAAAAATCTGGATTTGTCTCAAAAAAGAGCAGAATCTGCAACTTTGTATATAAAATCAAAGATATCAAATCCGGATAGGATTACAGGCAAAGGTTACGGTGAAACTAAGCCGATAAATTCCTGTGATTGCGATGTTGCGCATCCGTGTACAGAAGAAGATTATCAAAAAAACAGAAGAACCGAAATTCATATTGTTACAAAATAAACGAAAATCACAGTTTTCTGATTGTAAAGTTAAAATTTACAGAGGTTTATAGTTTTTTCATGTATGAGTTGTTTCTTTTAACATCTCAAATCGGTTGATATGTTTTCGGTTGATATTTTTTTGAAATTTACACCATCTATCTTGACAAATGTTTCACAACCAATAAAAAATTATGCGTAAATTATTGTTTTTCTTCGTATTGATTTCAATCGGATACTTATCAAAAGCACAAACACCTACGGTGCAGGATTGTTTGGGTGCTATTCCTATTTGCGGTTCAATTTATCATGAGACGAACGCCTATCAGCAAACCGGAAATTATCCGAATGAAATAGATGCAAATATTTCCTGTTTGAAATCAGGAGAGAAAAATTGTGTATGGTATATTTTTACGGTTCAGCAAACCGGAACACTTGACTTCTCTATTACGCCTAATCAAATGTCTGACGATTATGACTGGGCAGTTTATAATTTGACCAATCATGATTGCGAAGATATATACAACACGCCTTCAATTGACATGTCTTGCAATTATTCCGGAACGCCCGGCATTACGGGTGCAAACGGACTTCCCGGAGACCAGAACGAGCCAACGTTTCAAGTTGTTGCCGGGCAGACTTATGTGATGAATGTCAGTCAATATACAAACGAATCGCAAAATGGTTACACCCTTGATTTAGGTGAGTCCACTGCTGTTTTTTTTGATGATGTAAAACCCACAATTCGCGATGTCGGGCAAGTTGAATTTTGTGATTCAACTAAAATAACCTGCAATTTCTCCGAGCCTATAGTCTGCTCAACCGTGTCCGAAATTGATTTTGACGTTGATGGACCCGGAGGTCCGTTCACTGTAACAACTGTGTCTTCTCCGACATGCGCAGTCGGCGGTTCTTACGATACGCATTATGTCTTGACTATCAATCCGGCGCTTCAAACAGGAACTTATACTTTGACAGTGTTGCCGCATATACAAGGCGCCGTTACAGATAATTGCGGAAATACTGCCGAACCCGGTTCTATCAATTTTAACACAACAAACGGATATTCAGTTCAAACAACAAGTGTAAAACCGACTTGTCATGATTATACAGACGGCGTCATTGATGCTTCGTTGCCCGGTGCGCCCGGAAATGTTTATTATTCTCTGGACGGTATAAATTTTTTGGATAACGACGGCTTGTTTACCGGTTTAGCTGCCGGAACATACACTGTGTATGCGCAAACTGAGAATATGTGTTCGGCTTTCAAACAAGTTACAATTGCTAACCCGACTGAAGGTTTTGCATTTGCCGGGAACGACCGCACAATTTGTAGCGAAGGTGCATTGCAATTGCAAGGCAGTAGCCCCGGAACAGGTGTCGGATTGTGGACAACAACTTCAACGGCGAACATTCGATTCCCTAATTTTTTTATGACACCGTTGGAGAATCTTCCCGTAGGTGTTTCTGAATTTACTTGGACTGTAAATCACGGTATATGCGGTGTTTATACCGATGTTGTTATTTATACAAAATACAACACCGCAACGACTGCCGGACCTGACGATGCTGTCTGCGGAAACGAATATTTACTCACGGCTAACAATCCTTATCCTGGCTCCGGGGTCTGGACAACTGCAACTCCCGGCGTAACATTTAATACAGAGACTGATTTTTTGACAAATGTTCAAAATCTTCCGCCCGGAAATATCACCTTCACTTGGACGGCGCAGTATGGTTCTTGCGGAACGTTTAGTGATAATGTAACCATCGCTGCAAGTGCTAATCCTCTATCTGCCAATGCGGCACCGGACGACCGTATCTGCAACACAGATGAATTTGTCCTCAATGCTGACCTGCCTTCGCAAGGTTCCGGCGTTTGGACATGTTCCGAACCGTCTGTAGTAATTGCTGATGACAATTCTACCACCACCTTAGCTTCTAACATTCCTGACGGATTAACTTACTTTTATTGGACTGTCTCCGAGGGCTTATGTGCCAAGCAGGATTCGCTTATTTTAACAAACGGAACTGCTGTATTAGCAGACGCATCTGAGGATGTATCTATTTGTGATATAAATACTTACATTTTGTCAGGCAGCCAGCCTGTTGATGAGGTCGGTTTATGGACAAGTTCGGTTGCCGGGGTTACGTTTACGGACGAAACACTCTATAATACTCAAGTGCAAAATCTTGCTTACGGTGAAAATATTTTTACATGGACACTTACAGAGTTTACATGTTCTTCAAGCGATGAGGTTATCATTACGAGGGATGAAGCCGTAGTTGCTGATGCAAACGGCGATTATTTTACCTGTTCGGATTCTTGTTTATTGGTTGCTGAAATACCGGCAAAAGGCGAAGGGCGTTGGTCGTGCGATTTATCTTTTGTGAAGTTTAACGATGCGACTGCTTCATCTACGTATGTCAAAAATCTGCAACACGGCGTAAATACCATTCGTTGGGTGGTAACAAACGGCTCTTGCACTGAAACTGATGAGTTTACGGTTACACGTGAAATGCCTATTGAATCAATTGTAGGTGAAGATGTTACGGTTTGTAACACTTCCTCTTATATCTTAACCGGAAATTTAGCCGTTCCCGGTGTCGGAGCTTGGACAGCCTCAAATAGCGGGGTTTTATTTGATAATTCAACAGCTCATGATGCGATTGCTTCAAGTATTCCGTATGGGGAAACTATTTTCACTTGGACAATTACAAACGGACATTGTACTACAAATTCGTCATTCACATATAAAAGGGACGAACGTGTGCTTTCTGTTACAATGGATGATGTGCATACTTGCGACTCGGTTTTTACCATTTCAGCAAACATTCCGTCCTCAGGTTCAGGTGTTTGGACTTCTCCCGATGTTGCGATGACAATTGATAATTCGCTGATAAATTCAACTTCAGTGCAATATCTAAAAGATGCTTTGAATGTTTTTACTTGGACAATAAGAAACGGAACATGCACACACAGCGACATTTTATATGTTTACCGAGATTATCTTGTTGAATCTGATGCCGGTTCAGATTTTAATATTTGCGAAGATTTTACTTCAGTTGCTGCAAGCGACCCATATCCGGGGAATGGGCTATGGACAATCTTGGATGGTGGTGTAATTGCAAACACAGCAACAGTTAATACTGAAATTACAAATATTCCTCAAGGAATAAATGCTTACATTTGGACTATCGTAAACGGCACTTGCACCGATGACGACACGGTTTT
>DYOJ01000880.1 GCA_020720705.1 Acetofilamentum sp. | reverse complement strand
TGACAAATGACTATTGACAAATGACTATTGACAAATGACTATTGACAAATGACTACTTAATGACTATTTTTGACTACTACATGACAATATTATCGATTGGAAAAAAGAGTATAATTGACATAAAATCAAGTATTTATACGTTTTCTTACAGACATTAAATAACAAATAGAATATATGAATATCACAATAGATTCAAAATCAGGGTTTTGCTTCGGAGTTGTTTATGCCATTCAACATGCCGAAGAGGAGTTGCGGAACCATGATTCGCTGTTTTGTCTCGGCGATATAGTGCATAACAACGTTGAAGTAAAACGCTTGGAAGATTTGGGGCTAAAATCAATTGACCATGAAACGTTTAAGACTCTCAGAAATGTAAGTGTTTTGATTCGTGCTCATGGCGAACCTCCTGAAACATACCGTATTGCCTCCGAAAATAATATTACACTGATTGATGCCTCTTGCCCTGTCGTTTTAAGTTTGCAAAACCGTGTCAGGAACGGACATGTTCACATGGAAAGTATTGAAGGACAAACAGTTATATATGGCAAACACGGACATGCCGAAGTGATAGGCTTGGTGGGGCAAACCGGAAACAAAGGCATTGTGGTTTCGGATAGTTCCGATTTAGACAAGATAGATTTTACAAAACCTATCAATTTGTTTTCCCAAACAACCAAAAGTAAAGAGGGTTACAAAAAAATTACTGCCGAGATTAAGCAACGAATGATAGAAGCGCAAGGCATTGAGAATGTTAATTTTAACTCAAATAACAGCATTTGCGGTCAAGTATCTTCTCGCGATAAAGATTTACGCACCTTTGCCACAAAATTTGATATAATTGTGTTCGTGAGCGGCAAAAAAAGTTCAAACGGAAAAGTGTTGTTTGATGTTTGCAAGGCACAAAATCTCAATTCATATTTTATTTCTGATATTGATGAACTGGATTATGCCCTGTTTTCTCCTGAAAAAACTGTAGGGATATGCGGCGCAACATCCACACCACTCTGGCTTATGGAGAAAGTTCGAGATGCTATTCTTGACAATGTGCATTGATGTGAA
>DYOJ01000879.1 GCA_020720705.1 Acetofilamentum sp. | reverse complement strand
CAAAACTACAAAAAATATTTCGGAATACAAAAACGTGTTTTTATATTTTGACACACATTTACATTCAACGCTTGACAGTTTCAATTTTATGTTTTACTTTTGTGTAATACCAAGTTTTTAATCTATGGAAGCGGAAATAACATTAAAAATAGATAAATATCTGATTGATACTGCGAATGAATATGCTCAATCGCACAAGAAAAGTTTGTCGAGTATCATTGAGGCATATTTATCAAGGCTCGTTTCATCCGATAAATCTCAATTGAACAACGATATAGAGATTTCGCCCTTTGTTAAGAGTTTGCGAACGGGTGTGAAAATTCCTGCCGATTACGATTACGAAGAATCTTACAATAACCACTTGGCAGAAAAATACAAATGAAAGACAGAGTGTTTCTCGACACCAATGTTGTGTTGGATTTATTAGGCGAACGCGAACCATTTTACGAATCGGCTGCGAAAATTGCAACGCTCGCCGATAAAGGTGAGATTCAAATTGTTGTTTCGGCATTGTCTTATTCAACAGTGTTTTACGTGCTCTCAAAGTTTGAAGGAAAGACTGTTGCAAAAGACAAAATCATAAAATTTAAAACCCTTACAACAACTGCCGACTTGACTGATAAAATTATCGAAACTTCGCTTGCTGCTTCGTTCGTTGATTTTGAAGATGCACTACAACATTATTGCGCAGTGGCTTCGGAATGTTCCTTACTGATAACTCGAAACGGAAAAGACTTCAAAGCCGCACATATTCCTATTCTTACACCCGATGAATATTTGAAAAGTTATAGGAACAAGTTGTAGTTGAAACCACGCTGCATTGTCTTTTCGAGCAAATGTAGGTGTTTTTATTTTTGACAGACCTTCGGGGCGCGGCAGTTGCAAAGCACTTAAAAAGTTCTATTTAAACATGACTTATGAATATCTGACAAATTATCTAAATAAGTTCTCGCCGCATCGCCCTGACTGACGAATGTCGGTATTTTTGTATTTGACATACCTTCTACTAATCCGCTATCAAATATATTATTGCACCTTTGAGGTGTTTTCACCTCAAAG
>DYOJ01000193.1:2950-5429 GCA_020720705.1 Acetofilamentum sp. | reverse complement strand
GTCATTTTTTCAATCGAATGTTTTGTCATTCAATGGTCAAAAAGTAGTCATTCATTGTTTATTTTTAGTTTCATTCGAATTTCCACTGAATTTCAACCGAATTTTTGAAAAATATTCGATACAAAATAGCACCTAATCAAGTTTAAATCAATCAGTTATACGTTTTATTGCAACCCCTGATTATTTGATTTTTTCTGCCAAAATCGCAGTTTGTTTCCCGAAAATCTGATAATCAATATTTCTCCGAGAATAAACAATAAACTTGCCAACACAAAGAACCGCCAAAGTTTTGTCCCTTTTTGTTGAAGTCGAATTTCGCCGGCGAGCATTTCGCTGCTCGCATCTGACAATCTGTAATTCGAGCCTAAATTTTCGTTACATAATTTTAACCATTCAGTAGGGTCGTGCACTTCTAAATCCGACTCGCTGCGGTCGTAATTGTAAGCGATACTTTGAAGGAAATCGGTATTATTATAAATTTGATAAATTCCTGATATTGAAATATTTGCATCGGGAAAAATACGCACCGAACTACCGTCCCTCCCACCCGAGCGCGGTATAAAATCAGTGGTCGAATCGGGTGAGGAAATACGTAAAAGGTCTTCGGCACTTTTTTGTTTAACTTTTAATCGAATAGTCTCACCCTTTCCGATGGTATAGCTGATTTTTTTTTCGGAATTTCCTAAAACTGCCATATTAAAGAGCAAGGGCGCCCAAAGTCGGTGGTAAACAAAATTACCGCTTTCGCCGCTCGCCGGTTGCGCAAACACGTAAACAGCTCCGTTTCTGAATTTTGTACCAAAAACAGCTTTTTCATTATTTTCAGTAAATAAAATGCCCTCTTCGGTTGTATTTGTTAAATTACTGAACTCCAATTTTTTAGTAAGCTCAGGCAAATCCGGATTCTCTTCTTGTTTTCTGAAAATGCCGCGCAAAATATCCGCATTATAATTGATATGCGACATAAAAACTGAGCTTGTGTCAATGCCGGTGATGTAGTTTAATCCAAAATTTGTAAGCAATCTGTTATAATTTTCAAAATTTGAGTTCAAATCCGGGAAAACAATCAGAGTGCCGCCGTCGGACACAAAGTTGAGCAGTTCGTTGTTCAAACCTTCCGAAATATCCGCCAAACCGCAGACGATAACTACCTCATTATCTGATATTTCATTAATAGCAATTTCACTTTCCGGATTTGTGCTGTATTCAAAATAAGGGTCGGAATTGAAAATATTTTTAAGATATTTGTCATCGGTTGTTCCGCGCAATACTCTTATTTTTTTTTGTTTCGGAATTTCAAAGCTAAAATAAAACGTGTTATCAAAAGTAACGGGATAATCCGTCAGCTCTACGCGTCCGTGAACCGAGCCTCGATTGGTGTTTACAAATTTTATCGGGAGAACTTTATGTTCGCCTGCCGTGATATTTAAGCTGCCCGGAGCTTTCAAACTATCATTAAGGAATAGATTTACAGGGACTTCGGTGTAATCGTCTTCGGACAAATTTGTAATGCTTACGAATAATTCATCTTGCTGATTGAACGTTCGTCCGGGCGTTTCAAACCAGACGGAATCTATTAAAATATTATTTCGGATATCTGCCTGAACGGGCAAAAAATAAACATCTGCAAGGTTTTGCTCCGGCATCGTTTCAATTCTGTGTGCAGTTTTTTGTAAATCCGAAATCATGTAAACGGCGTAACGGTCGGCAGTGTCGCGAGTATCGGAAAAATAATCCGTCATTTTTGACAACACTTCTCCGACATCCCGAAACTGCGCTGCTGTTCGTGTCTCATTTACAAAATCTTTGACCTGTTCGTTGTTCAACAGATGTAAATGTTTGGAATAAAATTCGTTGGTCAGAAATAAAAATTTTGTTTCGGGCGGATAAGCCGACAAAATTGCACGAGCTTTATTTTTTGCAGTTTCAAGCAGATTGCCATATTTGCCTTCGGCTTCGGTGCTGAACGAATTGTCAATATAGATACCGACTTTATTTACAGGCTTTTGCGTCCCGGCTTCCGAGTCCGGCAGATAGGGTTGTGCGAAGGCAATAATCAACGCGGACAGTGCCGACAAACGCATTAACAACACAAGCCAATGCTTGAGTTGTGTTTTGGATTTTGTTTGTTGTTTAATATCCTTGAGAAATCGTATATCGCTATAATACACTGTTTTATTCAACCGAAAACTAAACAGGTGAATCAGTATCGGTATAGAAAGTGCAAAAAGCCCAAAAAGAAATTGCGGAAAAAGTAAACTCATTTTATTAGGAAGACGTTAGATACAAGATATTAAGGAGTTAGGAGTTAGGAGTTAGGACTGTGTATTGAATTTTTAGAAAATATTTTAAAATAGTGAACTTCAGATTATTGCGCTTGTTTAACCCGAAATGGTAGTCGTAGTTGCCGGGTTTACTGCACTTTCGTCTCAATTTATCCCTACAATTTAAACAACGCACAAAAGTATTAAAATTGAGC
>DYOJ01000193.1:0-2850 GCA_020720705.1 Acetofilamentum sp. | reverse complement strand
TAAACTACATATTTAGATTTTAATTTCATAAATTTCATTTATTTTATTATCAACAAATTGTGTTAATTCGTTTATTTCATTTACAATCGGAATTATAGTTTTTTGTTCGCCGGTAAAAAACTCGTTCCATTCTTTGAGTTTTTTTAAATCAAGCTTGATTTTGAGTTTTTCAAGTTCTTCTTTAAATTCGTCCCAATTCAATGAATACCAACTTTCTACTTTTTTTGATACTTTTTTTACTTTTAATTGTGATTTTACAATTTCTATAAAACTATTATTCAATTTATGTAAATCTTGACTTAAACTAAAAATTTTATCATACAGAATTTCAAATTCATGTCTTAGTTTGTCTGAAATCAAAGGAATTGGCACATCAACCATTTTATTGTAATCTAATTTGCAGCGACCTTTATTTTCGGGGTTACCGTAGGCAACAAAAGTCAAATTTTTATAAAATTCAAACATTTTAGAATTTAACCAAAGTGCAAGAAATTTATCGGCATTTGCAATAATATAACAAGAGTCGTTAATATAAAATTTTTCAAAATCAAAGTAAAAATTATGATTTACGGCAGTTCTTATGTAAATTATTTTGGGTTGTTCAAATTTATCGTAATAATCGCAAGCCCTTAAATTGTACCGAGTTTTACCTTTGTCGTACCGATTTTCAAGTTCTGCATCAAATTGTTTCAAATGATTATAGACTCCTTTAAAACTTTTATTGCTGATTTCAATATCGTAACCTGTGTTTATGAAAAAAAACTCGTCTTTTTCTTCGATATAAAATTTTTTAATACTTGTAGGAACTGCATAAGGCTTAATTAGTTGCGAACAACTGTAATCTTCTTTTAAAATGATATTTTTTGTGTCTCTGTCAATTATAAATGCTTTGTTAAGTCCTGTTTTTATTCCATATTCAATTCCATTTTTTGTATATTCATTCAAAGGTATTGAATTTTTGAACATAGTTTTTAGAATTTTATAATCTTCCGGTTTTGCAAATATCCATTCTGAACCATTAAAATCAACCGGATTGACTTTTACGGGCGTAATTTTTAGTTCTTCTAAATCTTCAAGTTTTGTAAGCGGGAAATAGTCAAATTCTCTTGTTTGCTTTTTGTTTTCAACTATAATTATTTGCGTATCGGTTGAGGCATCTTCAAAAACGCGTAATTCAAAAAAGTCTATAATTTGTTTTATTTCAAATTGTTTCAAAAATGCTCTTAACTCTGAACCGTATTTTGTTTTGAACCATTTGTTTGGGGTAATAAATCCTAAAATTCCGTAGGGTTTCAATAATTCAAATGCTTTTTCGTAAAAATAAATATATAAATCGGCACTAATATTTCCGGTTTGTTTATAAGTATTTGTAAAATATTGTTTTTCTTCTTTTTTCAAATTCTCCTGCCGAACATAAGGCGGATTCCCTAAAATAATATCAAACCCACCGTTTTGCAAAATTTCTTGAAATTCGGTTTCCCAAACAAACGCTTTTTCCGAAACTTCTTTATCTGAAATTAGCGAATTACCTGTTTTTATGTTACTGTCTAACAATGCAAGTGCATCGTTTTTACTTGCAGATTTAAGCCAAAGTCCAAGTTTTGTAATTTCAACACTTTCGTAATTCAAATCAACCCCAAAGAGATTATTATTAACAATATCTTTTTTTATCTCAGATAAAACTTTATTACTTTCTATTTGATTGACAGATTTAAAAATACCTTCCTGTGTTGATTTAATTTTTTCATTTTTCAAATTTTGTAAAACGTCAGTAACAATCAACCATTCTTGAAGCAAATAATCAAACGCTTGTGTTAAAAAAGCACCGCTGCCGCAAGCAGGGTCGAGTATTTTGATATTTTTTAGTATAGTTATATATTTTTCCCAAATCTCTATATGTTTTTTAACTTCATTCAGGTTTTCAGGAGAATTTGTTAATTTGTTTATACCCAATTGTTCTTTATGATTATCAAGCCGGTGTCCAATGGCTTTTGAAACAATATATTGAGTAATTTTTTCGGGTGTATAAAAAATACCATCTTTTTTTCGCTTATTTGTTTCTGAAGCCGCTGATTTGTATAATATTTCGTCGTCGGTTTCAAAATATTCAATTTGTTTATTTTCTGCAATATCTTTTTTTAAGTTCTCAATATCGGTGATAGATTGTTCAAAAATATGACCTAAAATATTGATACTCAAATCACTTTCAAAGTCGTAATTGCCGAGTGTTAATAATTTTTTTAAGAAAACATCTTTAATAATCAGATTATCAATTTTTTCATTTTGTTTGAACAATCCGCCGTTTATTTGATGTATGCGTTTGGGATATCCTTTATCTAATGCCTTAAAGAATTTTTTAAGTTGTTCCCATAATTCCGTTTTATCATCCGCCCAACTTTCTTCTGCAATTTTTTCAATACGCTTTAAAACATCAGATTGTATTAAATCATAATCCTTTATAACACTTACAAATATTATTCGGTCAATAATTGTTTGAGCGTATTGTAACAAATCCAAAGGATTTAGGTCAGCGTTATGTAATTTTAAATGTTGTAAAAATGTTTCTCTGAGATAACTGTATTCATTATAAAATTCTCTTGTAATGGTTTGTTCTTTTTCGATGCGATTTTCGAGAGCAATATCAATAGTTGATTTGATGTTTTCAAAAAACAACTGACCATTTGCTATAAGATAATAAAATTTTGAAAACTCAAAGTCGTCGTTAAGTCTCAGTATATCAAAACTTTCGTATTTTGTCATATCGTTTGCCGGATACAAACGAATTTCTAAAAAATTACTAACAATAACCCATTTGCAGTTTTTGCCCGATTTAGCAGCATACATAAAACA
>DYOJ01000192.1 GCA_020720705.1 Acetofilamentum sp. | reverse complement strand
GCTAAGCGGTTTTATAAGTGTCTGAATATCAATATCAGATTTTTCTATTAGTAACCGCTAAGCGGCTTGTCGGAGTGGTCTCATAAATAAATATTTTACAAAAACTATACGTATCCTCTCAATATTAAATGAAAAATATGCTTTGTCGAAGTATAAAAATTTAATATATTATTGAAATTTAACATGTTACGAATTTGCAAACGCAGCATTGACAAAACACTTCCATGATTTTTTGAGCGGATACAATTATCCAATAAATTGTAAGCAATAAAAACAGCTTTATGACTGAGTAATCTATCAAATAGTTTGCCGGCAAATACGATAACGCAAAAATTGAAAATAATTGATGATAATTAATTAATTTTTGATGTTCACTTACAGATTTTTTTAAAATTTGCGTACAAAATTGCAAAATAAAATATGTTTTTACAAAAATATACCAAACCAAAAAATCGTTTTTGTTTTATACCGATGTAAATCTTACTTTGCTCGATACCAATTTCACTTCATTGGCTTAAAATAACCTTATCGGAATACAAAAGTGAAAAATATTGATTAAATTTGCGGAAAATAGTTTATGACTTCAGTGCAAAAATATATTAACTCTTTACAAAATATTGACTTTTCGGAAGTTACCGAACTTTCATTGCGTTTTGAGTTAAAATCGTTGCTTGAAGCGGTTTCGGACAGAAACGTTGATATTTTACACGAAGGAAAACGAGAGGGAAAATTCGGCGCACCCGATTTTAAAATATCCGATAAAAACGGAATAATCGGTTATGTTGAAACAAAAAAAATTGATGAAAATTTAGATAGTGTTATAAAAAGCGACCAAATAAAGAAATACATCGAACTTTCAGATAATTTATTAGTAACCAATTATTTGGAATTTATTTGGATACGCAAAGGTATCATTGAATTACGCGAAAAAATTTGCACTTCGGAAAACTTGGCAGTTTTCAAAAACCTGTCAGGTTTAGAAGCCACCGAAAACCTTATAAATCAATTTCTTAAAGAAACCCCGACAGGAATTAACAACTCAAAAGCACTTGCGCACGCATTAGCTACACGAACAAAAATTCTAAAAGATTTTTTACGAGTAACCATACAAACTCAAATAGATAACAACGCTCAAAGTCCGCTCACGGGGCTGTTGAGTACGTTTCAAACCTCAATTTCGTCCGAGCTGACTGTTTCTGAATTTTCCGATGCTTTTGCTCAAATGTTGAGCTATGGTATTTTTCTTGCAAAATTGAACGCCGACAACGGTGTAGCGACAGAGCATGCCCTGTCGCTACGCAATGCAAAATATTACATTCCCAAATCATTCGAGTTGATTCACGAGTTGGTTGGTTTTATTGATAAATTGGAAAACGATGAATACGCCGATACTCGTTGGATTGTGGAAGAAATTATAGCTTTACTTAACAATCTTGACGTTAAGGCAATTCAACTAAGTTTGTCGTTTAACAAAAACAAAAATCCTGATAGCACTGTCGTTGCCGACCCTTATTTATATTTTTACGAAGAATTTTTGTCGGTTTACGATGCCAAATTACGTAAATCAAAAGGCGTGTATTATACGCCGCCCGAAATTGTGAGTTTTATTGTAAGCAGCGCTGGACAATTATTGGAAAATGAATTCGGAATTAAACAACAATTTGCAGACGGCAAAAATGTTACAGTTCTTGATTTTGCAACAGGAACCGGAACTTTTATTTTAGAAATTTTGAAGCAAATTTTCAATTCAGTTCCGCCAAATTCCACAAAACGACAAATATTAATCCAAGAACATATTCTGAAAAATATTTACGGTTTCGAGTATCTGATTGCTCCTTATACGATTGCGCATTTAAAATTATCGCAATTTTTGAAAGAAAATAATTATGAAATGCAATCGAAAGAACGTTTGCAAGTATATCTGACAAATACCATAGAACCGCTTAATACACAATACAATGTATTTGTTCAAGCACTTTCGAAAGAAGGCGAAACGGCACAAAAAATTAAAGAAAAACCCATTTTGGTAATCACCGGAAATCCGCCGTATTCAAACTCTTCTACAAACAAAAACCCGTTTATTCTCAATTTATTAAACGATTATAAAATAGGTTTGAACGAACAAAAAATAAATCTTGACGACGATTATATAAAATTCATTCGTTTTGCACACAACAAAATTGAAAAAACCGGAAAAGGAATTGTTGCAATTATTACTAACAATTCATATTTAGACGGCGTTACACATCGCCGGATGCGACAAAAATTACACGAAGATTTTGATAAAATATACATTGTAAACCTTCACGGAAACGCCATAAAAAAAGAGGGCGACGAAAATGTTTTTGACATACGGGTTGGAGTAAGTATTTTATTTTTAATTAAAAATTTCACCAAAAATTCAAAAATCGGTAAAGTTGAAAACGAGGTGTATTATTTTTCCGTGAAAGAACATAATTTAATCAGTCGAAAGCATAAGTTTGAATATCTTAAAAATACTGAATTTGAAAATGTTGCTTTTGAAAAATTGAACTTAACCGAACCATATTATTGGTTCACCGACAAAGTTATTGATGAAAATAGTGATTATCATAAGTTTTGGAGTGTTACCGATATTTTTAAAACATACAGCGTAGGAATAGGAACCAAAGTTGATAAAATTTCAATTGATTTTATCAAAGAAAAACTTGAAAAACGGATTCAAAGAATAATAAAAGACAAACCCAAAATATCGGAACTGATACAAGAATATGATTTGAACGAGAACACAACTTGGGAATACGAACGCGCATTAAAAGCGAATTTTGATAAAAATAATATTGTAGAATACGATTATCGTCCGTTTGATACGCGATACATTTTTTACGATATACAGTTTTTGTCAAGAAACCGAAAAGAAGTCATGGACAATTTTTTCGGTTATCAAAATATGGGCATAATAGTTCCTCGACAATCAAAATTGCCTGATTATAATCATGCGTTTATCACAAATAAAATCTCCGATGAAAGTTTTTTAGCGGGCGGAAGGGATTTAGGAGCGGGTGTCGTTTTCCCGCTATATCTCTACTCCGACCAAACAGGCAACGGTAACGGTTTGTTATTTGAAAAAGTTGAAGGTCGAAAACTAAATTATTCCGATAATTTTAAACATTTTATCAAAGATACTTTCAAAGATAAATTTACAGCCGAAGAAGTTTTTTATTACATCTATGCCGTTTTGCACAGCCCGACTTACCGAGAAAAATATGTTGAATTTTTAAAAATTGATTTCCCGAAAATACCGTTCACCGATAATTTTAAAACGTTTGAAACGTTGTCAAAGTTAGGCGAACAGCTTGTTAACGCACACATTTTCAAAGAAATACCAAGTCAAGATGTCGGTATTCCTATGGGTTTGGGCACCACGGAGGTTACAAAAATTCAATTCAAAGAAAATCGCTTATATTACAACGAAACAAATTATTTTGATACAGTTTCAGACGAAATCTATAATTTTAAAATAGGTAGTTATCAAGTCATTGACAAATATTTGAAGGAACGAAAAAATCGCAAATTAGAAAACAACGAAATATTGAGAATGGAAGAAATTATCAATGTTATTGACTTTACAATCAAGCAAATGGGTATAATTGATAACATTACAAAAGAATGGATTTAAGTGTAATGCGAAGCGAATTTCAAAGCCATATATTGTGAAATGACATTGTTTCGTATTCTCCCAAAAGAAGATAAGTGAAAAATATTTAATTTTATAAATATGAAACATCCATGTGACACGGATTTGAAATCCGTGATACTCACAAAACAATGAAAATAAATGTTTTACAAAATTATTTACAGATGAAAACAAAATTATTTACAGGTTTAATTTTAACTATGCTTTCATTTTCGGCGTATTCGCAAGATGAAAAGTTTGAGGCAATGGCAATTTACAATTTTACGCGCACACTGCAGTGGGCGCCCGAAATGCAGTCCGGTAATTTTATCATTTCAGTTTTGGATAATGACGAATTACTGACCGAGTTGTCCGAGTTTACTGAGGGGAAAAAAGTAAGAGGCGAGCAAAAATTTGTAATTCAAAATCATGCAGGCGTGCTGGCGGCATCAAAAAGTCATGTTATCATCGTTTCAAAATCCAATGCCGATAAGTTGGCTCAAATTTCAAAATCTGCCGGCAAGGGGACGTTGATAATTTGTGAAGCTCCCAACCAATGCGCCAACGGTGCTGATATTTGTTTTGTAAAAGATAAAGACGGAGTAATGCAATATCACTTCAATACCGCAAACATCGAAAGTAAAAATATCGCTGTTTCAACCACATTCAGACAAATAGGAATCGAACAATAACATCCATTTACTCAAATAATGAAATTAGATTTAAAAAATCCGCTGGCATTTTTCGACCTCGAAACTACCGGCATAAACGTTGCACACGACCGTATTGTTGAACTCTCAATATTGAAAATCAACCCAAACCAGAGTACCGACCGCAAAACCATGCGTATCAATCCGACAATTCCGATACCGCCGGAATCAACTGCAATTCACGGAATTTCAGATGAGGATGTGAAAGATGCGCCCACATTTAAACAAGTTGCCAAAGAACTTGCCGTGTTTATAAAAGGTTGTGATTTAGCCGGATACAATTCAAACCGGTTTGATATTCCGCTCCTGATTGAAGAGTTTTTAAGAGCCGATGTAGATATTGAGGTGAAAAACAGAAAATTCATTGATGTTCAGGTCATTTTTCACAAAAAAGAGCAGAGAACACTCTCGGCGGCATACCAATTTTATTGTAACAAAGACCTTACCAATGCCCACAGTGCCGAAGCCGATATCAATGCTACTTATGAAATTTTACAAGCACAATTAGACAGATATTCTGATTTGCCGAATGACATGGCTGAACTTTCAAAATTTTCGTCACACACTGATAATGTGGACTTTGCAGGCAGAGTAGTGTACGACGATAAAGGGCGAGAATTGTTTAATTTCGGGAAATATAAAGGACAAACCGTAGCCGATGTATTCAAAAAAGACCCCTCTTATTACGCTTGGATGATGCAATCCGATTTTCCGCTTTACACCAAAAAGGTTATTACGGAATTGAAATTAAAAGATTTCGGAAAATAAAAAATCAACCCTCACGGGTGCCGGAGTCTAAATTCTAAAATACCAAATAATTGTGAATGAGAAACTTAAGTATTGTTACCATCTTTTTTTTGCTTTCGACTTTTTCGTGTAAAGATACTCCTGTTCCTGAATCACCCGAAATAATTGTAAGTTATTTGGTTGAAAATCAGGATGTAACATTATCGGGGCAGATTTTGTTCAAAAACGATTCGCCTGCTTCGGCAAAAGTGGATTGGGGAGACGGAAATTACTCCGAAATTGAATTATTATCTGAAAATATCTTTGAAATACCTCATCATTATT
>DYOJ01000878.1 GCA_020720705.1 Acetofilamentum sp. | reverse complement strand
AAAGCTGACAAATATGCTTACCAAAACGGATTATTTGTGCTCAAGCAAAAAGGCAACATCGTCGAAATCGTAAACGACCCGAAATTTCAGCCCAAGATTTGGAAAGTTGAATATTAAAAAGGCTTCTCCTTTGTACTTTTAGATATTAATCTTAGATACAGATGATATTCGATTGTAACAAAAAAACAATGAATGACCGCTTAATGACAACACATTCGATTATAAAAATGACTATAACCTACACAATATCAAATATTTGAACGTCATTTTCTTCTCATCGGTAAACCTAAAACAGACTATCGACAAAAATAAGGTAACTTTATATCAATCCGTTGTCTTTGAAGCTAAAATAATCACCTGAAGTAACAATCAGGTGGTCATGCACACGAATATCAAGAATTTTACCGGCGTCGGCAAGTTTCGCGGTTAAATTAATATCCTGTGAGCTGGGATTTAGGTTTCCGGACGGATGGTTGTGGCAAACAATAATTGCAGAAGCTAATTTTTCAATCGCCGGTTTAAATACCAATTTGACATCGGTAACCGTAAATGTAACCCCGCCGGTGCTTATTCTTACCTTATCAAGAATTTTATTGGCACTGTTCAAATATAACACCCAAAACTCCTCGTGTGGGAGGTCTCCCAGAAGATTTCCAAACAAATCAAAAACATCGCTCGAAGATCCGATGGTTTGTTTTTGCATAACCTCGGCAATTTTTCTGCGGCGACCAAGTTCGAGCGCAGCTACGACACTTACAGCTTTGGCTTCACCAATACCTCGGAATTTTTGCAAATCGGACAAACTTACTCGCCCCAACTCGTTTAAGTTATAACTTGCCGACAACAAAATGCGTTTTGCCAAATCTACCGCAGTTTCGTTTCTGTTACCGGAGCCAATCAAGATAGCGATAAGTTCGGCATCTGAGAGCGCACTCGCACCTTTCAGCAACATTTTTTCACGCGGACGGTCATCTTCCGCCCAGCTTTTTATACCTGATATTTGTTTTGATTCGTCTGCCATGTATCTATACTGTTTACGGTTTATAGTTGGGGGTTTATATTG
>DYOJ01000191.1 GCA_020720705.1 Acetofilamentum sp. | reverse complement strand
AATGACTATTTAATGACTATTTAATGACTATTTTTGACAACTTTATGACAAAACTATCGATAGGAAAAATGAGTATAATTAACATCAACTTATTCTCTCTGAAAATTTAAAATCTACTACTAAACAATTCGCAATCCCGCAACTGAAACATCATCAATCTGTTCTATTTGCCCCCTCCAATGCTCGTATTCGTTTTCGAGTATCCTTTTTTGATTGTCGGCGGACTCGGTATGAATACGCAGCAAAAGTTCGTTGAATTGTTTTTTCATAAATTTTCGATTTTTCGGACCGCCGAATTGGTCTGCAAATCCGTCTGAATACAAATAGAGCATATCGCCTTTTTCGAGTTGCATTTTTTGGTTAGTAAACGGGCTGTCTTCGCGGGCATGCGTACCTACGGGCATTTTATCGGGCTGAATTTCCGAAAGCTCACCTTTGCGTATCAACACCAGAGGATTGTAGGCACCTGAGAATTGTAATTCATTAGTCGTCAAATTTATAACTATCAAAGCCAAATCCATTCCGTCTTTTACATTTTCGGTTTCAGACTCAGATGTAGCCAGAGAATCTCGGAGAATATCTCTTAGTCGGTCAAGGATAACAGACGCTGTATGTGTTTCATCCTCAGCCACTATTTGATTTAGAAATCCGATACCCAACATGCTCATCATCGCTCCGGGTACGCCATGTCCCGTGCAATCTGCTACGGCAAAAACAGCTTCGTCCCCGTTGCGTCTGTACCAATAAAAATCTCCGCTGACAATATCTCGGGGTTTGAAAAAAATGAAAGATTCCGGAAATGTTCGTCCGATAACTGAGCTGTGAGGTATCAAAGCTGTTTGGATGCGTTTTGCGTATCTGATACTTGAAACAATCTGGTTGTTAGATTGTTCCAACTTCGTTTTTTGACGTTGTATCTCTTCTGTTTGGGCAGATATTTCTTCTTTTTGTTGATGTAGTTCTTCGTTTTTCTCGGCAAGTTCTATATTTTTTGTTTCGATGGTGTGTTCGTATCTCCGCCCTATCAGTCGCGCCATAAATGTAGAGAAAATCGCAGCCAATAAGCTCAAAACTACAAATCCGTAGAAAAAAATCTTCTGCTGCATTTTAACTTCAGATTTTATGGCAGCTATGTTTTCATGCGAAGCAAGCATCCAATCAGTTCCGGCTACGGGTGTCATAAATGCTATATCTGTCTGGTTTGGAGTTTGAAACAAACCGCCGGATGCAACTCCTTTTTTGATAATATCAACTGTTTTTTCGACATCTCCTGTTGCATTAACGTCAAAACTCATGGCATCGGGTAATTGCATTCCGACCATTTTCAACTCGGGGTGGCAGAGCAATTCTGCTGCTTTTTTGTCGAACATACAAACAAAACCGGAATTTATATCCATACCGACAAGAGAGTTTTGGAGAAAGTTTTTAACAGAATCTTGTGAAATTCCGTGTGCAAGTTGTTGCTCCAAAAATTTGGCTACTGTTTCAGCCTGACGTTTATTGACCTCAAGTTGCAGATTAATATATTTTTCTTGCATATAACTCAAAGCAATATCTTTGCCGATATATCCGGTCATGAAAATAACGAGGCTGACAGCAGTAAAGGTAATCAAGTATAAGCGAGTTTTCATACGAATCAGTATTAAATTTACATTACGTCAAAATTATACAATAAATTCAAAAAATGGTATAGAATTTGAAAATTATTCCGTGAATGTCTTTAAAACATAAGATAGTCGGATGCCAAATTTGAAGTTTTATCAAATACAAACGATGTCCGTCTAATTTTTTTGTGTGAATACAGAATTATACATATATTTACCGCTAATTGAGAATTAAGATCATTGTGAAATGAAACATACCTCCGATTCAAACGCGAACAGTCTCGCATACACGCTTTTTAAAGGCATGAATCAAGATAATTTGGAATATACCTATCGGGGTGTATTTACGACCAGCATTACGGATACTATTTTGTCGCTCGCCGAAACAAATTTAGAAAATGCCGAAGAAACACGAAAAATGAAAAAACGTGTTTACTTTATCATGGTTGAAGGCTTGCAAAATATTACAAGGCATCAAACCGAAAATACCGACGACAATGTATCTGCATATCCCGGCTTATTTGTTTTGCAACGAAACGGAAGTTACGGCTATTCGGTAACCACCGGAAATCTGATTGTTAAAACAGATAAAGCCCTTTTGACCGAAATGATTGAAAAAATAAATGCCCTTGCTCCCGATGAATTAAAACAATACTCGCTCGAAATACTCGACCGAGGGCACCTCTCCGGTAAAGGAGGCGCCGGACTTGGTTTGATAGAAATTGCACGAAAATCAGGCAATAAATTACATTACGACTTCAAAGATGTCAATAAAGAATATGCCTTTTTTTACATGAATACACACATTTCCGCTCAGGAAGACCAAACAACCGATATCAATCCGCTGCCGGGCATCATTGATTTGCATCAAGTACTTGAAGACCAAAATATATTGCTCAATTTTAGCGGAATTTTTAATCAGGAAACACTTATCAATCTGTTGTCAATTATCGAAAAACAGTTGCAGGCAACCTATATCTTGAAAATGAAAGTGTTTAATCTCATGGTTGAAATGTTGCAAAATATCGTAAAACACGCTGATAACTACAACTATAACGGAGAAAAAGGAAAACATGCAATTTTTTATATAAGCGAACACGACGATAAAATTTTGTTCACATCGGGTAATTATATCAAAAACGAAAAAATACCGATGTTTCACGAACGACTGGAAAAAATTAACACCTTAGACAGCAAAAGTTTGAACCAATTTTACAACCAAATGCTGTTTAATTTCGATAAAAATAATGATTTACACTCCGAATTAGGTCTTATTGACATTAAAATGAAGTGTAAAACACCTTATATATTTGACTTTTACAAAATAAATGACGAATTCTCGTTCTATTCACTGCAAATTTATGTAAAGAAAATGAAAACCGACATCGCACCTTTAGAATTAAAATCATCGGAAGAAACTCCAAACATAGTTCTTGACCAAGCAAAAGGCACCATCAGTTTCTCCGGACGCTCAATTCCGGAAAATGCCGTAAGTTTTTATAAACCCGTTCTTGATTGGTTAAATGAATACGAAGCAACGGTCGGAATTATAACCCAAGTCAGTTTCAAATGGGATTACTATAACACGGCGACCGATAAGCAGATAGCCAAAATTATGTTGCAACTTGAAGAACTTGCAAAACACAATAAAATGACTGTAAAGTGGTATTATTTCAAAGGAGACCACAGCATGATGTCCCACGGACAACGTTTCAAAGAACTCTTAGACCTTGATATTGAGTTGATACAGATAGATTTTAATGATGATATGGACGATGAATAACCGTAAAGACGACATCGTTCACACATAAAATAGTATGATAAAATCGTTTGCAACTTATCAAACAGAACAAAAAGCGGAACACGCGCAAAGCGTTAATGTCCGCTTTTTTGATACAGGCACTCGTTTGCTTTTGGAAGAAACTTTGGATATTGTCTCCTCCGAAAACCTGCGGCAACAATTGGACGAATCCAAACCAATCAATTTCAAAAATGCGTATTTCAATAGGTTCGAATTGCCGGAGCAAACTAATCAATTGAATATGAGCGAGTTGAGGTTTGTTAATTCATTTTTTGATTCAAAAGATTCTGAGCTGAATTTTAGCGCAGTAACAATTGCTGCCGGCGAAATTCTGTTTGACGGTTGTGTATTTTCAGCCAAAAAGATAAATTTCAACAAATCCGTTTTTGAGGCAACAAACATCAGATTTGAAAATTGTCGTTTTTTCTCCGATGATGTAGATTTTTCGGAATCAGAATTTTACGGCGATTGCAGTTTTAAACACAGCAAATTCTCGGACGGCAAAAAGAATTTCAAAAACATACGATTCACCTCCGGAGCTGATTTTACCGACACCGAGTTTGAAGACGGTGATTTGATGTTTACCGAATCCGAATTTAACGGGTTTGCACTTTTTAAAATGATAAGTGTCGGGCAAGGACGAAAAGATTTCTCAAAAACCAAGTTTTCAATTTTTGAAACTACATTTGAAAAATCTGAATTCGGAAACGGAGACCTCACATTCAGAGACGCTGATTTTAAGTCTGATAGTTTGAATTTCAATAGTTTAAGATTCGGAATCGGAAAAAAGGAATTTGGAGGCGCACGCTTAGGTACAGGCGAATTGATTTTTAAAAGTTCAAATTTTAGCGACGGTAAAATATCTTTCAGAAAAGCCGCGTTCGGAGACGGAGAGGCAGATTTTCACTTCTGTACCTTCGGCGATTGCGATATTTCTTTTGATGCAACAACTTTCGGGGTCGGGAAAGTTAATTTTCAGGCTACTAAATTCGGCAACAGCACAATATCATTCAGAAATTCAATTTTTGCAAACGGCGACATCAGTTTTCAAGCCGCCGAGCAAGCAAAAGGTTCTTTTTTGATAACGGGTGCTGTGCTCGGAAACGGTATCTTCGATTTCTCCGATGCTTCTTTTCCTAATTCATTGGTAACCATCTCTGATGTGGATTTCGGGCAAGGCAAAGTCAGTTTGAAAAATTCCGTGTTTCACACACTTTCATTCAAGGGGTCGCAGTTGGATAATTATTTCGATTTACGACTCAAATCAGTCGAATTACTTGATTTGGCTGACACAATTGTCAAGGATATTGTGGACATTGCACCGTATGACCGCCTGATAAAAATTGAAAATCTGAAACTATCCGGAATGAGGTTGCTTGGTCGTCTTTATTTAGATTGGCAGATAAGCAATGTTAAACAATTGATATACAAGCAACAAACAACACACCAAGATAGAAAAGAGCAGTTTCGTATCCTTAAAGAAAATTACGGCTCAAACGGACAATATTCCTTTGAAGATGAAGCTTATGTCGAATTTAAACGATGCGAAGCCAGAGCACATTTGGAAGCTGACAAGAACCAATCATTTTTTAAAGTTGCTATTGCATACAGTTCGTATTCATTCAATCGGCTCATTTTCGATATGATGGGCAAATATGCAACCTCGCCGATGCGGGTGCTTTTTACAATGCTTGTTACCTATTTGTTGTTTACTTTCGGTTATTTGCTGATGGCATTATGGGGAGATTCTCATATCATTTCATCACTTTTCCCTCCGGACGACCCGCGTGTTTTGGCTCCGATAGCTCGTGCATTTTATCACAGCGCAATCACATTTCTGACAATCGGTTACGGCGATTATTATCCGGACGGGCTTGCGCGTTGGCTGTCATCTGCCGAAGGGTTCGTAGGTTTGTTTCAAATGTCATATTTCACGGTTGCATTTGCTCGAAAAGCTCTTAGGTAGTGCCTGTAATCAATCGTATAAATACTTGATTATATGTTAATTATACTCAATTTTCCAATCGAAAGTTTTGTCATA
>DYOJ01000877.1 GCA_020720705.1 Acetofilamentum sp. | reverse complement strand
ATTATTCTTATGCAAAGTAAAGAAAACAGGATGCTTACGCAAAAAATAGTCGTAAAATAATGCACTTTTTTATTGTTTATTTGACGCCTGCTTTTTGCGGGCGTTTTTTTTGTTGAAAATTTGTATATTTGCAAACCATGAAATTTTTTAACAGTAAATACAATCTCATCACCCTGACAGGTGCTACCGCAGGAGGAAAAACTGCGCTTGCAGCTCATTTGGCTTACAAGCACGGCGGCGAAATTATCAGTGCCGATTCGAGACAAGTTTATCGTGGTATGGATATCGGAACAGGAAAAGATTTAGCTGATTATCAGGTAGAAGAGAAAATAATACCGTATCACTTGATTGATATTCGCGATGCCGGACAAAAATACAATGTGTTCGAGTTTCAGTCTGATTTTTTTAGAATCTTTACCGAAATTAATTCCCGAAATGCCCTGCCCATCCTATGCGGCGGCTCCGGTATGTATATTGATTCTGTTCTGAGGGCTTACAAGCTCATTTCAGTTCCGCCCGACGAAAATTTCAGGCAACAGGTTGAAAACATGTCTGATGAAGCCCTGATTGCTGAGCTGGAGCTTTTGAAAAACTTACATAATATTTCGGATACATCCAACCGAAAACGCTTGATTCGGGCTGTTGAAATATCGCGGTATTATGCAAAAAATCCGGCACCGATAACGGAGATACCGGAAATTAACGGTATTCTTTTTCAGGTCGTTTTCGACAGAGATACGCAACGCAAACGTATCACAGAGCGGTTGAAACAGCGATTGGAGTCCGGCATGATTGAGGAGGTGAAAACCTTGCTGAGCCAAAATGTATCCGCAGAAACTTTGGTGTATTACGGTTTGGAATACAAATATATCACCCGGTTTATTTTGGGTGAAATTACTTACAATCTTATGTTTACACAATTGGAAACTGCAATTCATCAATTTGCAAAACGACAAATGACCTGGTTCCGAAAAATGGAAAAGGACGGGTTCAAAATTTACAAAATAGACGGTAATATGCCTTTGAACGAGAAACTTTTGAGTATAGAACAACTTATATTTCAAT
>DYOJ01000876.1 GCA_020720705.1 Acetofilamentum sp. | reverse complement strand
GACAATGAATTAGCCGAAAATCTAATTTCATACTTAATAAATCTATCCAAAAATAGCAACTATAATTTTATGGAAATATCTGATAATGAAACAGATAGTGAAATCGAACAGACTCTATACAAACGATTTGAGCACTTCAAATCTCACAAAGATACTTATGTCGAATGGGAAACCGTCAAACATCGGTTTGTGAAATGAAGAAGATAAACGTATCGCCTTATGCCTTAGACGATTTGGCTGAAAGTATCGAATGCACCTTACATTCTTGCAATTTTGCACACAAGCAGAAATCCGAAGCAACTTACAAGTCGCATAAGCTAATTGTATGAAAAAAATCGAAGTCCTTATCATAGGCGCAAGCCGCTCGGGTACAACTTCTTTGTATGAATATTTAGATAGACATCCGCAAATTTGCTTTTCGGAAGTGAAAGAATTGCACTATTTTTCATTTGACGATTTGTACGCGCGAGGCGAAAAATATTACCACGAATTTATTAAACATCAAACTGGAAATCAGGTCATTGTGTCCTCTTCAACCTACTTAATGATTGACCGAAAAGCGCCCGAACGCATTGCACGCTACAATCCGGACATGAAAATCATCGCCATTTTACGCGAACCTGTTTCACGCGCATTTTCAGGCTATCGCTACGCCGTAAACAACGGGTACGAATCGGAAAAAAACAGCTTCGTCGAACACATGAAAAATGAATCTAAATATATAGAAATCAATGATATAATTCAAATAAATAACCTATGCAATTTACATCAAAGCAAATATTTTGAACATCTGCAATTTTGGGAAAACTATTTTCCGCGACATAATTTTTTAATCTTAAAATCGGACGATATATTCAGAAATAAAGAATTGATTTTCAAACGGTTATCCGACTCTTTGAAAATTGATGCAAATAAATTTACGACTGAAAAAATTCATGTAAATTCAGCTTCAGGCGCAAAATTCAAGGCACTGCAACAAGTTTTTGTAAATCGCAACCATCCAATTACCAAAGTGTTACGACATATTATACCTGCTAAACTTCGCTACAAAATTATTCGCTCCGG